>PMBQ01000088.1 GCA_003152955.1 Candidatus Bathyarchaeota archaeon | reverse complement strand
CTCCCGGGCTAGAATGAGAACAAAATAAGAAAAGAAAAAGCCTCCCGTACAGATAGGCCTCTGTATTCATTTTTGCCAGGTTGATTTTTTGGTAATCACCGTTTCACTTTCCCAAGTGACCGGATTGTTTGACAACCTCGGCGTGAATGCCTACCAGTCGCCTTTCTGAACTGACTATTGAGAGCATCTATTGCCCTGAATATCAACTGAGGGAGGAGCCTGAGTCTTGACTGTGACTCATTACCGATGTTATACTATGGACGTAATAGTTTCCATCGCACGGAAGGTAATACATGTCGGATAGTTTACAAGCCTCTACTCGCGGAATATCGGAAAGAAACAGGAAAATACTCGCTAGCCTACACCGAGGGGTGAGCGGACCTTTCACGCCGAGAGAAGTTGCACCAGTGTTGCATTTCGACATAGTTCGTACCCGTAGATTTCTAGCGTATCTTGCACACAACGGTTGGCTTACACACATCCGGAGGGGGCTATATTCAACGGTATCCCTAGACGTACTCGAGCCTACGACTTCTAGAGATGATCCTTGGGTTGTCGCCTCTAAAGTGTTTTCCCCATTCTACATTGGTGGTTGGACAGCTTGTGAGCATTGGAGCCTCACGGAGCAGGTTTTCAGAGAGACTGTCGTTATTTCTAGTCACCCGGTCAGACGGCGTCATATAGAAATCCAGGGTGTTCCGTTTATTATCAAAGTTGTACGTAGCGACAAAATGTTCGGTACTGAGGCGGTCTGGCGTGGACGGACTCGAGTGCTTGTTTCAGATCCGGCGAAGACCATGGTAGACATGCTAGATGATCCAATTATAGGCGGAGGTATACGCCATATTGCTGATATTCTCGTCACTTATTTATCCCACGTCCGCCGTAACGATTCGCTCCTCTTGGAATATGCACATAAACTCGGCAACAGGAGCGTTTTTAAGCGGTTGGGTTACTTACTGGAGACGATTGGGGCGGATGAGAAGACCCTCATTGAGGGGTGCCGTAAAGCTCTAAGTTCTGGCATTTCACTGCTAGACCCGACCCCGACCGCAACACGAAAAGGTCGGATCGTACGGAGGTGGAACGTGCTCATTAATGTAACTCTTGATATAGCCAAAAGGAGCACCCCATGATAGGCCGAATAGAACTAAATGACAGGGTCCGAGAGTGGGGTCTTAGAGAAGACGTAGTAGAAAAGGACTATATCATAGGGTGGTTGTTGTGGGGAATAGGTTCAAGCCAAAGCCTTTCCACTTCCTGGGCTTTCAAAGGTGGTACATGTCTAAAGAAGTGCTACTTAGAAACATATCGCTTTTCTGAGGATCTCGATTTCACAGTGTTGCCAGGGGGACTCATTGGGCCAGAGGAAGTGAACACTGCCCTGCAAAACGTTTTCCAGCGCGTTTACGATCAAGCCGGCATAGACTTCCGAGAGAGGTCACCGGTAGTCCGTCCACGTCCCGACGGGAACTCTGTTGAAGGCAGAGTCTACTACCGCGGCCCAAGGAATGCTCCTGCGTTAGCCAGCATCAAAATCGACCTTACCACCTCTGAGCACGTTGTCCGCCCGACTGTGCTAAAACCAATATCACACTCATATCCAGACATCCTTCCACCTCCCGCAACTGTTCGATGCTACGGTTTTGAGGAGTTGTTCGCCGAAAAGCTCAGGGCTATGGGGGAGCGATGTCGCCCCCGAGACCTTTATGACATTGTTAACCTGTTTCGTCGAAAAGAATTCCGCCCATATCCCGGATTGATTCGTTCTGTATATGTTCAGAAATGTGAATCAAAAGGAGTAGAAGTCTTCACGTTCGACTCCTTAGAGAATTCCCCATATCGAGCAGAAATAGAGACAGAATGGGCTAACATGCTTGGACATCAGCTGCCAGTCTTGCCGCCGTTTGAAAGTTTTTGGCAGGAACTTCCGCATCTATTCGCATGGCTCGACGGCAAGCTTGCTCCTGAGGAACTACCGCCAATTTCTATTGCTGCTGGTGAAGAGCCCGAATGGACACCACCCCCAACTGTATGGGTCTGGGGTCAAAAAGTACCACTTGAGCCTGTTCGTTTCGCAGGTGCGAATTACCTGTGTGTTGAATTAGGTTACGGAGGCACCAAAAGGTTGATAGAGCCGTACAGTTTAAGGCGAACAAAAGACGGCTATCTTTTGCTCTACGGTGTGAAGACTATAACCGGCGATCTACGAGCCTATAGAGTTGACCGGATTCAGAGTATTCAAGTGACTAATACAACATTCAAACCAAGGCACCCCGTTGAATTTGCTTCCGCAGGGCCTCTAATTGCTCCCCCAACGCAAAGGGTTGATGGTCTAGCCACGCGCCATGAACCATCCCGGAGTGGACTTATTCACGTCATCCAATGTAGCTATTGTGGGAAACAATTTAAGCGATCGACCTATGATACTAGTCTGCGACCACACAAGGACAAGGAAGGGATTTTCGATTGTCCAGGGCGAATCGGTTACGAGGTAGATCGATATTGAAGAGAAGCTTGAAATGTTGGTTGAGAGTAGAGTAAATCAAACANNAAGGAAATTACGTAACTCGTTTCGCTTGAAGCAATCTAAGCAGGCTGCTGTGCTCTAGGCCTTTCACAGCCGGAGATGTCCACGCTAGAACAGCCTTGATTTGTTTATCCTTGGCAAGAGACACGTCCTGTGTCATCCGTGGCTAAATTAGCGTACTTATCCAATAACTCTTTTTCAAGAGGTAGGGTGTTCCCTCGCTAGCCCAGAACGAGAAAACGGAACTCCGCATATTATGCGGATCAATCTAATAATTGTTCAGTCTGCAAGGAAACGACTATGTCAGCACCAAGAATCGCGATCTCCAAGTTGCGCCGGCTCGCCGCGCTGCATGTTGTCGACCGGCCCCCATCGATCCGTTATCTGGCCAAGATTCTGCGCGTCTCGCGCTCCACAATTCAGAACTATCAACGTTGCATCAGAGACAGCGGGTACTCCTTTGAAGACTTTGCGGTTCTCCCTCCAGCACAAATGCACATTTCGCTCAGCCAAAATATCGGGGGTTCGCCACCACGAGAAAGATACCTTAAACTGCTGACCGTTTTCCCCAAAGTTTATGCCAACCTTCAAGAAGGGCGTACGAACGTAAAGCAATCCTGGAACAAATACAGGGAACAGCATCCGGACGGCTATGGATACACGCAATTTATAGTCCATTTCCTCGCATGGCGGAAAGGCCACGGATTGCCGCCAACCACCTTCTGCAAGTGGCGCATACCTCACGTCGCCCAAGAAGACATGATTGAACTGATGAGATGGCGCCGTTCGAGCGATAGAGTCAAGTGGGCGAAGGCAGTAGTAGTGATTGACTCGTACAGAGGGATAGGAACAACGAGGCTGTCCTCAAAAGTGGAGAAGTCCCCCCGGATTGTGAAAAGATGGATCGCTGACTATCTGAACGGGGGCATGGACGCTTTGCGCGTGAAACGGAAGAATCGACAGGGGCCTGCGAGGATCGCGGGCATGAAGCAGCGGCGAGATCAAATCATGGCGCTCCTGCATGAGACTCCGCAGATACATGGAATCAACAGGACATCTTGGAG
>PMBQ01000085.1 GCA_003152955.1 Candidatus Bathyarchaeota archaeon | reverse complement strand
TTCGTGCTTTAGTATTTCTCGCTTTCCGTGATGACTAGGCCAGCGGTCACCACTAACATACAATCCCAGAAAAACGAGAGTTATTATCGAAAAGGTTCAATGAGATCAAAGACCAAATGCACACCGCGACCGGCTGTTAGTCAAACGATTGCTGGTTCAGAGACTTTGGAACTATGACCGACCCGCTGGCGGTTATTATGGACCCCGACAAGATTCATCCGACTCTTGTTCTTTCGCGAGTCATTTCCTTCAGGCAATTGCCGCAGAGAACGCCTCCAAGTGGTCGACACGGTCGCCTAGAGGATTTCGAGGCGCGTCTGCGCGAACTGGGTGGTACTCCCCGAAGTGGAAGCCCACATGAAGCACAGCTACCTGAAGCGTACCGTTTCCTTCGGTATTGAACGACAGTTCTACCTCCGGGAAGATTTGTGGTGACGTGCGCGATTGAACGACTTCGCAGGTGACGTGTTGGCATCTAATTATCACTCACACCGATACCGAATAGGCGCATTATTGGGAAGTTGACAGCGAATGAGCATAGGAAATACCACGATACAAAGCTTAGTTGAGTGCCGGCCAGTGGGAGTGGGAAGGGGGATATAGCTATGATGCCACGTCCGAATACCGCACTCAGAAGGTACCATAATAGAAGAAATGGAACGAAGGTCACCGCGGTGACTTTGAACTGCTCCATGCTAGCCCGAGCTTGCATCTTCGTCATGGCCTCTTGTTTCTTCATCAATTTCGAAGTGGTCTGAGTATCGTTGGCTTTCCTCGCTGCCTGCAGCGATTTGTTCCACGCCTGGAATTGCNNCATTGAATTCTTCACCATATCGTAGTCAACAAGAAGCTTCGCGGCTGTTGCTGACATGAGGCCTAGACCGATAGCGATTCCAACCGTGAAGACCGTGGCCTGAGGAATGTGACTGTACGGAGCGAGCGCTCGCACAACCGTTGCAACGATATCGTCAATGAAACTCATCCTTATTCTTCCATCACACTGCGAATGGTTTGAAACAGTTCTAGGGCCGCCTGCTTCTGCCTACCCGTGTCATTTCTTATAACCTTAACAGGTGAGCCAGTCGTAATCGCAGATGCGGCAGCCGTAGCCCGGGACCACTCCAAATCAAACCGGATGTCCTCTGCCACTGCTTGCTCCCTCCTCCGGTCCGTATCAGTTCTACGCCTCACCGCGATCTGGTCAGGGTCCGCTTCGACCAATACGAACAGTCGAGGGCTGAGTCTCTGCAACACGTTTTGTGGTAGCCCCGCCCACAGTCCAGACCCTGTTCGCACAAACATGTGAGTGTCCACAATCGTCGTGCCTTCAGTCGAATGGGTCACAATTTCACTCGCGGCAAGTTCTTGCGCCTTCTTCTGTGTCTCAATGCCCTGTTGTCTCATGTCATCGCGATGCATGGCCTTGCCTAGTTCTCGCATTATTCCGTTCATGACCGTCCCAAAATTCACTACGGTCAGGCTGAAGTTGTTTCGCTTCGCCAAACCCTGAAGTTCATTCAGGATTGTGGTCTTGCCAACACCTGGAATTCCGGTCACGACCACTGTCCGTGACAGAACTCATTCACCTAGGAAGCCTCGGGCAGCGGGGTACATTTCTGTGATCTGTTCGCGTACCAAGATCTGGTAATACTGTTCTATTATGCCGACTGTGAGGAGTATTCCGGTGCCAGATCCGAAAGCTCCCAGGAAGTTCGCTCCGGCTGCTATGACGCCGATGAGCAAGGCTCCAAGGATCGTTACCGTTGGAATGTACCGGTCGAGGACTTGTCTGATCGGGATTTCAGATCTCCTGAAACCTTCTATCTGCATTCCAGAGTCGAGTAGTTGTTTCGAGACGGTTCTTGAGTCCATGCCGCCTACCTCAACCCAAGTTACAGCGAAGAAGATGCATGCGAGTATGAGCAGGATTGAGTAGATCAGCGCTCTGAGCGGTTCCTGCAGAGTTAACGCGAGGCTTGTAGGAGGTTGCACGTAGTATACCAAGCCTCCGCTGGGTTGGTACTGGTTGTTCTGAGTTGTGAAGGTGCCGAGTATGTTGAGCCAGAAGTTCGTGTTGCTGCTGTTGTATCTCTGCCAGAGAATCTGTGATATGAAATATATGTTGCCGAAGAGAGCGGCGGCGAAGATTACTGGGATGTTTGATACGTAGAAGAGTTTCAGTGGGAATTTTCCGCGGAAGCCACGGTATCTTGCGTATGAGACAGGAATTTCGACGCGCATTCCGTTGAAGTAAATGACGATGGCGAAGACACCGAGCGTTGTCAGAAACGCCACCATGTCCGGTAGTCCTTGTTGGCGGGCGAAGATGCTTCCGAGGCTCTCCTTGCTTAGCACGCCCTGAACGAAGGCGATGACGGCACCGAGGTACTTGCCGTCGGCCATCGGGCCCATTGGGCCGATTGAGTCCCACCATATGGATGCTGCGACTCCCGAGGCGATGAATAGACTGATTCCGCTCCCCAAGCCCCAACCTTTCTGCAGTAACTCATCGAGGAGTAGAACGATCAAGCCTGCCCCAACGAGCTGAAGCAAGATCACGATCTCTGTGGTTAGCGGTAGGGTTCCATAAGTCCCTCCTAGGATGTATGCTGAAGCCTCGAAGAGGGTCATGACTACCGAAAGTATCTTGCTGGCGCTCGTGAACATTGAGCGGTCGTCTGGGTTGCTCATGTCGATGTTTATCATCTTGGACCCTGAGAGAACTTGCAGGATCAAGCCTGCAGTAACAATTGGTCCAATTCCCAATTCCATCAGGGTGCCACGGTTCGAGGCGAAAATTACACGAAGGGACCCGAGCGGGTCAGATTGTCCCCCCGTCCCAATACCGTAGAGGGGTGTCTGTGACATGACGAAGTAGATTATGAGAGCGATAACGGTCCAGAAAATCTTCTCATTGAACGCTACCTTCCTGTCGGGCGCCTTAATATCGGGGAAGAATCTTGCAAGAGGCTTGAAGAGTTCAATGAATCGGACCATTCAGAATCACTTGGGGGTTGCATTGAGGAGAGCATCGCCACCGGCTTCCTTGAGTTTCTTGAGCGCGCTCTCGGAACACTGATCCACTTTGACTCGGACCGCCTGGGAGATTGAACCCATACCCAAGAGTTTCTTGAAGCCGAGTTGACGTAGGTCGACAGTGACTTTCTGATCCTCCATCTGAGCTTTCTTCTCAGAAACCAGTTTTCTGGCGATCGCGGATAACTGACTAAGATTCAGTGTCTTGCCCTGGCGCTTCTTCTGGGGGATCGAAGTGAAACCCTTCTTCCCCACGTAGTGCATGTCGACAAATTCCTTGTCCCGTATGAGCCGTGACTTCTTGTGTCTGTATCGCCCTGAATCTCCGAAGCCTCCTCGCATACCGCTGGCTCGATGCTGACCTGACGTACCCCAACCACAGGTCCTCGAGCCTCGCTGATGTCTAACCTTTCTTAGTCTAGTAGCCATTTTATCGCGCCTTTAGTTAGCATGTGTTGTTCTTGCGTGCGAACGTGTGAGCTTCAGAAGTGCTCAAAATAAACGTTTCCGGCGTCGAAGGACCAACAAAAGGCATTGGATTCTTAGCAATTTCGCGAGCTCCACATTGCCTCACCGCAGATGGGAGCACGCGCAAATGGCGCTCTTCGTTTCGTACTCACCCAGAATTCTCGATTCCATTGCCTGCTGCGAGCTTATTGGTACATCTTATATGCGGAGAGACAAAATCGCACCGTTGACTTCGCGAGGGGTTCCTAGATGTCGAAGAGAACTACGAATAGAATTCTCGTTACGGGTGCTACTGGCCAGATCGGTTCTGAGTTAACGATCGAACTTCGAGAGAAATACGGAAAG
>PMBQ01000377.1 GCA_003152955.1 Candidatus Bathyarchaeota archaeon | reverse complement strand
ACACACGCTTTCGGATACAGGTTCCATTACACTTGTTGGAGACCCTAAAGAAGCCGAAAAGAATTTGGCGCTATGGAGAGCTATTGAAGATGAAATGATCTCGTCGGCTGTCAGACTGATTGAAGAATGGAAGAAAGGAGAAAAGGAATAGGCGATTGTTGTTTCGGATGTTTGAGAAACATTCCCGGTAGATCCAGATCCACGAATTTCAGGTACGGAAAGCCTGATATTCAGTTTCATGGCTTGCCGGCGAAAAGATGCAAGTGTCTTCATTGTTGATTATTCGGATATGTCAGCAGTGATAGCTTCACTCAGTCTCAGCACGTCTTTGGTTTTCAACTCCAGAAGCCTGCTCCTTGTTCCTCCTCCGCAGAATAGAGTCTCGTGCGTCATCACATTCTGATCGATTATTACGTTCAGAGGTGTTTTGTGACAGACAGAGGGAGTTCCACCTGGAAGGTAACCACTGACAGCCTCAGCTTCGCGAGAACCCAGCAGCTGAACGTTTCGAGCGTTCAAGGCTTGAGATGCTCTTTGAAGGTTCACCCTTCGGTCTCCAGGGATTACGAGCAGGGCGTAGCGTCCGTCTGACGTGCTGCACACAAGGTTCTTTGTTATCCTCTTCAGGTCGATCCCAGTCGCGCGTGAGGCGTCCGCAGTGTGGACCGTCTCAGTTTTCTCCAAGAAGCGATACCATACACCAGAATTCTCCAAATACGTCTCTAAATCCATCTAAACTCCTCTTACATTGCAACGAGTGAGCTGGTGGTTCATGGCGCTTCTGTCGCCCAGATATTTTTCTCTTGATCTCGCAGTCGCTTGCAGTTTTCTATTAGGGGCTAATGCCACTATGGTTCAAGCTTAGGTTTATCGTCCCGGATATCGGCAATTTTAGGTCTTAGCGTATCTACGACGTCCTTGGTTTTCATTTCCATTAGCTTGTTAACATCTCCTCCGTCTGCAATGCACGTCTCGCTTTTGCAAACCTCAGGGTCAAGAAGAACTCGGCTGATATTATTTAACGGAGGAACACACCCTTCCCGCTGGAAAACCTGAATGTTTCAAGACTTCCTCGGGGTTCGCGAGTCGAACATCTTTGACTTCAAGCAGCTTTTTGATTTTTCTGAAGCTGACCCTGCTTTGGGCCTTGACGATGGCTAGGAGTGGATTTCCGTCCGAATCAATTATCACAATCGACTTTACGATTTTTCTACGGGAACCTTTCTGCCTGTTCGACTGTTTTCACAGGCTCGCTGAATTCGATGAACCGATGCCACAGATTCTTGGAAAGCAGAACATCCTTCAGCTTTTGACAATAGTCAGCCATGACTCGCTCCCCATGGAGTGACTTCAATGTCCAGGTCATTAGTGATTTCGCATAATTAGCCGACGCTTCAGAGATAGTACGAGCTGCCGACGCACCAACGCACGTCGACTGGGATCTAACGAGAAGGTCCGTCAAATATAGTGAGTTGAGGCTTCAGATCATTTCAGCCTTGACCGTAGGGATCAACTTTCTCATAGGTTCCGGATCACTATTGGCGAAGGTCATTCTATGACAATAGTTGTGAGTGTGGACCGTACGCCTTCAAGTCGTCTGATCTTCGATGTGGCGCTCTGCTTCAGCTCGTCCAGTGACTCGGCTTCGACTTTAGCTATTATGTCGTAAACCCCGTAAACTCGATAGCACTCCTTCACATTAGGAATATCGCTAACATTCTTGAGAACCTTATCTTCGAAACCCAACTCCACATTAATCAGAACATAACACAACGCCATGACAGAACCACATCCGGCTAACTAATGCTCAAAGTACAAGTAAAAGCCTTCTCCAACCTGTTGTTGGCAGTCAACTGTTCCGTGAGTGCACACAATTCCAGGGGCAGTCGCTATACGCGATCGCTTGTGTCACCATGTGCGATGCGAGATTGATAGCGTCGAGCCACGATCATTCTCAGCCGCGCAAATCGGTGGAACCTGATAAGTAAGATGTTGCTAACTGGTCTAACTCAGGTGCGTCGATGATGCCTCGAATATTGCAATGTCAATTGTGCGGAGGTTCATTTGTTTGCGGAAAAGATTCAGACAAATGCTGGTGTACCGATGCCAAAGTGCCTGCGGAAGCCCTGAAAGTACTTGAGACACGGGCCAGCGATTGCGTATGTCCTAATTGTCTCGGTAAGTTTGCGCAAAAAGAGTAGAATTGTGAAAGAACCTCATGGACGACTACGACGGACGAAGTGTTCCCAAGGCAAATAGCTCATTAACCGAATGGCGTAAACACTCGTCTTGTCGTGGCTTGAGGAGATAGAACTGAAAGGCAATAAACGCAGAAGATCTAAGAAACGCGTGCAAACGAGAAGGAAGGCTCGGCCAAGAAGGGCAAGAAGGGTTAGGCAACAGAAGCCTGTTCCGACTTCAAACAAAGCACTGATTGCCATCATAATGCTGTTCTACATGCTGCACCTCATCGATGATAAGTCATTGAGGAATTTCACAAAGAGCCTCTATCCGAGAAAAACCGCCAGACGAAGGCGGCGTAGACCATCCAAATAGAACCTCGCTTAAACCAACCCTCGTCCCTGAGCTTTGTTTGCTCCCATCCGTTAAGTTGAGTTCAAAACTCTCGTCCCATGCATTATACAATGTAGCAGTTGTGCAGATAGTCTCGGGGTTCGAGAGCGCTTCCCGCGCATCAAATCGCGGCTGATTTTTGGTCGATTTATTCTAAGGTGCTCTCGTTTATTCTCTGATATATGTCAGGGGAGAGTTCGTGCTCCAGAATTTTGCAATTGTCTTCAACCTGTTGGGGGCTAGACGCACCAATGATAGCGCCAGTTACTGTGGGGTTCTTCAGAATCCAGGCCACGGCCAATTCGCTAATGGAAACACCAGCAGCCTCGGCCAGATTGGTGAGCTTCTCCAACCTCACAAAGTTCCTCTCCCCGTTCACACGATCCCAAAATTCTGGATTATACTTGCCTCTGCTGCCAGTTGGCGGTGTCGCATTCTTCGAATACTTCCCAGTCAGAAATCCCCCCATCAGGGGTGAATAGGCAAGTACTCCCAAACTCTCCTCGCGGCAATATGGGAGCAACTCCTGCTCGGCATCTCTCTTGAGAAGGTTGTATGGTGGCTGCACAGCAACGAACTTCTCAATGNNATGCCCAGTCTATCGCAAACTGCGTGGGCCTTTGCGATTTGCCACGCTGAAAAATTCGAGCATGCAACGTACCTCACCTTTCCGTCACGCACCAAATCACTCATGGTTCGCAGCGTCTCCTCGAGGGGAGTTTCGGGATCGAAACAGTGGAGGTAGTATACGTCAATAAAGTCGGTCGCAAGCCGCTTCAGGCTTTCTCGGACCTGCGACACTATATGCCGCCTTGAGAGACCGCTTTCATTCGGCCCATTACCTATACTCATGCCGACCTTTGTAGCAATGATCACTCGATCTCGATCGCCACCAATGGCTTTTCCAATGATCTCCTCAGACTTGCCGTCCGTGTAGATATTTGCAGTATCAATCATGTTCACTCCAAGATCGAGCGCTTTTCTAATTGTGGCTACTGACCTAGCTTGGTCAACCTGGCCACCAAAGTTGTTGCTTCCAAGACAAATTCGTGAAACTTCAATTCCCGATCTGCCAAGACGCTGGTACTTCATGGAGGTTCCCTCTTCAAAGTGCAATAAAAGCGATGGAACTCGACAGACGACGGTCGACATGAACAATAGAAATTGGAGAATCTGAGATCATTAGAGTTTGAAGACAAAAATCCTCTAGGCTGGCGTTATCGACTTCAGGCTTTCCAGAACGCCATACTTTTCTCTTGTTTCCAGTTTGGCTTTGTCAATCAATGTTTGCATGAACTGTATTGTTTCGTCATATGACCTGCGGTCAACTGGGAACGGTACTCCGTCTTTTCCTCCGAGCGCGAAGGAGTATTTGACTGGATCTCTCCAGCTGGCTTTCGCACCGTAAATGATCTCTGATACAAGTGCTAGAGCTCTGACGGCGCCCGGTCCTATCCCCTCGGTGCTGAGGAGTTGCTCGTAGTTGACTGGTTGAAATTCGTATGCTCGCTTGATTGCGTCCCAATCTATCCTTCTCGGCATCCGAAGGACCTGTGAGGCGTGGTTTTTGTCTCTGAATTCAGGGATCCACTCTGTTAATGCTCTTTGATGCTCTGGACGTAGGGACATTAGGTCAGTCTTCACTCTCCTAACACCTTCCTTTACCAAGTCCAGTGAAACGTTTCTGCATTCTTCACTAGCCTGCGATGTCATGTTGAGCGCTAATTGTCGAACGTTATTGCCTACTATGGCTTCGTGTGGTTCATCTACGAAACTCGTTACATGTTCCGAGAGCCAATGATACCTCCTCGCCGTGCTGTCTGAGACGCTCATTCCCTGCTGTACTACAGACCATTTTCCATCGGCNNCCGTTCTATCTGTTCGTTTGAAAGGTGGAAGAGTGTTCCGTACTGGCGTATCTCGTTTGGGCTTTGCGTCGACCGCTTGCCCTTACCACCACAGACGGCAATGCCGGTCACTTTTGGGTCGACAACCTCTCTTAGAACTGCCGTCAGGACAGTCGTTACTCCGGAACTGTGCCAGTCGTAACCTAGAACACATCCCAGCGATTGGAACCAGAAGGGATTCGATAATCGTCGTAGAAGCTCGTCTTTTCCGAATTCATCAACAACCACTGTCACTATTTCGGCTCCAAGACGCTTCATTCGTTGAAAGAGATATCTTGGCGCCCGCCCCGGATGAAGGGGAAGTACGGCCGACCCTACTCGGTTCATCCCGTACGGGCTTAGCGCTCTGTCATTAAAGTGCTAACGTGACAGTTGGGTCAGGAGGCTGGCCCAAATCATTTGATTCCATGTGACAAGAAAATAGGATGATGGACAGTGAAAAATGATGGCGACCCAGATGATTAGTTACAAGTGCTGGCAAATTGGGGGTAGAATCTGGATCTCCAAAAGTATCGTTTAGAATCGCTTGGATACTTCTTCTCCGAAGATCTTCAGACCCTCTAGTTCCCGTCCTCGTTCGAAGCTCAATATCATTTGGTCGACGCCGACATCTCGGAAGGCTTCGATTTTCTTATGAATTTCCTCTGGAGTGCCGAGCATAATGAACTCGTTCAACCTTTCTGGTGGGACGCCCTTGAAGGATTGCGCAACCCGCTGTTTCAGAGCGGCGCTATCCTTGTCAATAATCACGGCTCCGAGTTTGGTCTTGATTATGCTATCGTAATCCCTACTGGCGGCTTTGCAGTGGTCCCGCAATATAGCCAGTTTTTTCTTTACTGTCTCTGGTGAACCGAAGATGTTGCAGGCGTCCGCATACTTCGCCACTAACTTCAATGTCTTGCGTTCACCGCTTCCCCCAATAAGGATCGGCGGATGCGGTTTCTGAATTGGTTTAGGATTGCAGTAAGCATCTTGGATTTGGTAAAATTGCCCCTTGAAACTCGCACGGTCCTCAGTCCACATTTTCTGAATAATCTGAACGGCTTCCTCCAAACGTTGAAAACGCTCTGAAGTGGAAGGGAACGGAATGCCATATGCCGCTGCCTCTTCCTCATTCCATGCAGCGCCAATTCCCATGAACAACCTTCCCTTGCTGAGTACATCGAGGGTGGCTCCGATCTTGGCGAGAACGGACGGGTGTCTGTACACTATACCTGTGACCATTGTACCGAGTTTGATCTTTGTCGTGATTCCAGCCATGACGCCTAGTGTGGTCCAGCCTTCAAGCATGGGCTCCTGAGGCTCACCAACGTTCTCGATTTGATGAAAATGGTCCATAACCCAAAATGAATCAAAATTGAGGTGCTCAGCCTCCGCGGCAATACGCCGCAGAGATTCCACTATCTCTGAACCTTTACCATCGTATGAGAAGTTTGGATGCTGAATTCCAAATTTCAAACCTAATTCCTCATGTGAACAATGGAGTCTCGAAACTTAAGCTAGTGGGTCAAACGTCAACTCGCAGTGGCCGAACATGTTTCACCCATGAATCGGTAGAATGGAATGTGGCCGGCGTGTGAAACATTCACGCCAGCCTCCCAAAGTGACTTCCGAGGAAGATAGATTGAGGCCAACATCGAAGTACAATAGCTACGGGTTAGGGAAGAATTAGGGATGGAATGGATCAGGAATCGTCGAAGTGCCTTACCAGAAAGCTAAAACTGACACGTGCACCAGCGTCAAGCGAAGGACAGGATACCAATGTCCATTTGGCAAACGCAAACGACTCCAGACGTGCTAAACGAAAACCGAAAGATGACCATGATCGATCATCTCGGGATAGAGTTCTTGGAGATTGGCGACGACTACATCAAAGCCAGAATGCCCGTTGACCATCGGACGATACAGCCTTTCGGCCTCCTGCATGGGGGAGCGTCAGTAGCTTTGGCAGAAACTCTAGGTAGCGTGGCCGCCAATCTATGCGTCGATAGAGAAAAGAAGATGTGCGTAGGGTTAGAGATCAACGCCAACCATATCCGCCCCGTTACAAACGGTTTTGTTTACGGGACAGCCAGATCAATCCATGTTGGTGCTTCCACGCAAGTGTGGGAAATTCGCATCCATAACGAACAGGAGAAGCTTGTCTGTATTTCCAGACTCACTTTGGCGGTTCTGGATAAACAGGCTCAACGATAGAGGAATCTTTGTGCGTGTGGATCCTGCTGATGCACACACACTTTTGCTGCTCTCATTGTCGACGTCGGTGGGCTTTCGAGACTACCATTAGAGAATCCGTCTAATGGATGGTAGCTGACCCTTCACCGACTGGAAATGGATAGATTCGAGTTAATGTCGTCCACGCTGCAGGCGGGTCTTTGTCTTCGTCTCACTGACGGCGTCAAGCATGTCTTTCGCTCCTTTCACGAGATGTTTGAAATCAGTTGTTAGCGAGATGAACTTGAACCCTCGACTGAGTGCAATGCGTGCCTCTTCGAGACTGTAAGCCATTGTTCCAGGATAGACTCCACTCCCGCTGCCCGCTTCGAGAACCTTCTCTATAGCCCGTACAAACTTTGGGTGGTTTTGCCGGCCTGGAATTCCAAGAGACATAGTGAGGTCTGTTGGCCCGACGAAGAACACGTCCACGCCATCGACGGATAGGATCTCCTCTATGTTCGCTACAGCTTCCGCTGTCTCAACTTGTACAATGGTAAGAAGTTCTTTACCTGCCCAGTCAAAGTATTCCTTCGACCGCAATCCGTAGGTTGAACATCTCCTGGGCCCCGCACCCCTAACACCCTTGGGAGGGTACCGCGTGTAGCTCACTGCCTTCTCCGCATCCTCCCTATTGTTGACTAACGGAACAATCACGCCATACGCGCCGATGTCCAGCGCACGCTTGACCATGACCATATCGTTTGCAGCGACGCGTACGAGCGGAACTATCCCCGTGCCAGCTGTTGCCTGTATCATCCATTCAACAGTTTCAAGCGAGAGAGGGGCGTGTTCAGTGTCGAAGACGAGCCAGTCGAAGCCTACGTTCGCTAAGATTTCGGCAACTTCTGGGTTGCCTATCGTAACCCACGTTCCCAAAGCGGCGTCCCCGCTCTTCAGCATCCACTTGACCCTGTTCCGTTCAATTCGCATATCTTACCACCCACGCGGGTACTCCAGTCAAGGTATTAGTCTGTTGCAAAACAAAAAAGCAGGAATTGACGGTCACCTCGACCGTCACTAAAGTTGCTTCTGACGTTGCGAGCCTGACGTGCGGTGATCCGGAGTTTGGAATTACTGAAGCTTGCTCGCAATCTTTGCGGAAGTGAAGGTCGCTGACAAGAATAGCGTCGAGAGTAGCACCGTTACGCTGGATATCATTAGTAGACTTGAGGAAGCGAACAATTCTCCGACCAGAAGCGTGCCAATTCCGCCAAGCAGTACGACCAGCAACGTCCGCTCCAACATTCTCTGCGATTTGGATCCTCGCAAGCGGCTAATCTTGGCTCTGACTACGCTCATTGGTAAGCCCACGTAGAATGCTCCGATCAGTGAACTCGCAATCATTCCCGAGAGAAACGCTGCCAGCTCTGGGACTCCACTTGCAGCAGAGAAAGTCAACGATGAGAGCTTCAGAATTCCAACCAGCGGATACAGGACGCCTCTCATCACCGTCATTTCAGCTGGACTTGTAGAAATCTGGGAAGCAACTGCGGGGCTGAATGAGTAGTACCAAGCGTTGAAGACGATCATGAAGCTCGAACCCGCAGAGGTCCGCAGAATCTGATTATCCCGGAAATCTCTGAGCAGCTGAACCTCAGGCGCAAGCGCGGAACCGTAACTGGCTGTAGCAATCACACAAGAAGGAAACGCCGCAACCGTAGTCAACGAGAGTATCTTCGAGGTGGTCGTCGAAGTCTGACTCGTAGTGGACGAGATGGTCGAGATTGACGTGACGCCAGTCGTGACTGTATCTGTGTAGCTTGATGATGTGCTTGTACTGGTAGCCGTTTCGCTTACGGTTGTTGTGAAACTGGAGCTTATGGATGTGGTTGTGCTTGTGCTGGTGGAGGTTGAAGTGGAAGTTGTTGTGTAGATGGTATTGGTGGACGTCTCCGTTACGGTTGGCGATGGTACTACCGTGGTTGATGTGTACGTGGTCACGGGGCCCGGCGTTGTAATAGCTGCTGGTCCGATACTCCCAATGGCGGGAGCACTAACCCACGACAATAGGACTATTCCCGACACGATCAATAGTAGGAGCGTCAGCGTTGGAGCACGTAAATTAGATCTCAAAAAGCCCATCTCCTAATTAGAACCAGTCCAAGTAGAGTTAGTATCGAAATTAACCCGACCATGTTTCCACTAATCTGTGGGGCAGTACTTGACGATTGTCCGATTATGCCACCGAGGGTGGAGACACCCCCACCGAGGGTGTAGATTCCGGTTACGGTTTGTGAAGTTGTTGTAAGCGTGCTAATAGTTATCATAGTTGTCGTTGCCGGTACCGTTGAAATTGAATACGTAGACTGCCCTGTAACGCTCGTCGTGGTTAAGGTGCTGATGGTCGATGTTGATGGTCCCGTAACGGTGACCGATGTGGTGGTAAGCGTAACAGGTATACTGGTTGTGATTGATGTCGCCGTCGTTGTTGTGACGCTAGTTGAGGTGGAAGTACTCGTGGTAATCGTTCCAGTTGTGACTGCAATCTCCAGGTAGTTAGACGCGAAGTCCCCGCTCGTACCATTGACAGTAATCAGATAGAGCCCGGGGATCGCAGAACTACTAACCGTGAACGAACCAGACACCGATCCACCTGAAATTGAGCAAGAGGCAGTACCCACCATAATGGGAGAAGTCCCCCCACTTCCCGCCGTAACCTTACACGTACTATCACCCGGGTTGAATCCAGATCCAGAAACTCCAACATACTGCGTTGATGAGGGTCCAAAAGAGACAATGTTCGGTGACAGTGTTATCTGAGCCGTAGGAGTCCCGATCGTGAATGACGTGGTAGCAGTTATTCCTGTATTGTCCCTTACCGTGAGAACATAAGTACCATACAGGGTAGTGGGGCCAGGCGTAAAGGATCCAGAAACCAGACCAAGCGGAGTTGAAATACCGCAATTACCGTTAACCGAGATACCTCCTAGCGGTGGCGCGAAGGTGGCATTACAATTGGTGGCGATTGAGCTGAAACCTGATCCTGCGAATGCGAAAATTGAGCCAATAGTTCCAACGTCAGGCGTCACGACTACGCTAGCGGTCACATTGAAAAAGGCCGTTTCACCAAGCGGTATGTCGTTTGCAGGTGTACCTCGAACTGTTATGTTCCACTGAATATTTCTCGTAGCGTAGGGACCGACTACGAAG
>PMBQ01000031.1 GCA_003152955.1 Candidatus Bathyarchaeota archaeon | reverse complement strand
GGAATTCACATTAAGCGCGATAGATGGCACGTCCACGACCGTTGGAGAATCGATCGCAATCAAACCCGTTACATGACCTTCGATCCCCGGCTGGTAGAACAGGTCTAGATTTGTGGTAACTCGAGTGCCCCCAAAATCACTATTGATGCGGACCGAATCAATGACCCTCCCGGCAACGTGCAACTGTAACGCAAGCACGGTCGCTGAGCCGAATATTGCACTGGACGACTTCAGGCCCCTTGATACCGATGCCTTCCCCGACAGGCTGTCGATACCATAGTCTCCGTACTTCAGTTGATGAAAGTGGAAATCACTTGAAATGTGCAGGGAGTCGAGCGACCCGTCTGCCGTGCCGCTCAGGGTTCCCTTCCCTCCCAAACTGTCCTGACCGGCCACCTTCCCCAGAGCTCCCAAGTCTGATAGCACCAGGTCATAGGACGCGTTGACTGCGCCCGAATATTTCCCTCTCGCCGAACTGCTCAAAGAGCCAAGCGAGCTTGTGAACTGCAAGGTATCAATCTTGTAGGAGTTGCCGTCGAACTGAATTCTTCCGAACATGGTATCTATATCAACACCGTAAACTGATGAGGCAGACATATCAACAGTTCCCTTGCCGGCCAGTGTTGAGAGATCGAAGCTTCGCCCATCGAAGCGAGCCGTCAGATTCAAATCCGAATGCATCGAGTCGTTTTGGAGGAGTGGGGCCAAGTCCAAGTGTTGTACAAGGAAGTTGCCGCTGAAGTGCTGATCGTCGAGAACACTATCGACACCGAGACTGCCTTTGACCTTACCAAATGTGCCGGAAGCGTCAAGGTCGCCAGTAATTTGGCCGCGGTCATACCGGCCACTGAGAGTGATTCCACCGATTGGTCTTCCGAGGGCCCGCATATCGTTGAGGTCTGCGGCAACTGAAAAAGCTGCCGTGCGGGCAGTTAGCCCCTGGCCGTTCAGCGAAAACGTGCCATTGGCGCTATAGTCAAGCAGGCTGTCGGGGAGCCAGTGAGCTAAGTCAAACTCCGTAAGTCGACCTGCAATATGGTAGCGGGCCTGGTCCCGAGTAGCCTTGTTGATCAATGTGCTTACTTGTGCTATGTCGATTGCAAGATCGATGCGCTGTGACCCCTCGGTCACTCCAAGAACCGCTGTCAGTGAATCACCGATCAAGTGGGACTCTATTTCGAAAATCGGTGACCCGTTGACAATGAAGCCCGGCATAAATGCCTGAAATTCGGAAAAATCAAACGGCTTACTGGCCAACGTCCCGCTGGACGTACTGCTGTCGGCCGCAGTGTATGTTCCGCCCCCCTGCAGCTGATTCTTCGCTGTTTCAATGCTCAGATCGGAGAGAATGAGCTTGCCTTCCCTTCGAATGGCATTCACCGACAAGCGGACAAGCCTGAAACCGGGACGATCCACAAGAAAACCGAATTCTGTAAGATTTAGCACTGTGGCCGTGTCCGCATAGGTGGCTTTGAATCGCGCGCCAAATTCACTGATAAGCGAAGGCAAAGTAGTATCCAGTGATGCAATTCGCATGGTTCCGTTTTTGACGAGGAAGTCACCGACCAGATATCTGAGGCTCGACTTTCCTTCACTTGCTGGAACCGGCTCGCCGACCGCACTATCGACACGATTGATGTGAGAGATATTCCAACTGCTGTCGGGAGCTTGAATCAATTTGAGGTACGGATCCTCAATGAATACCGAATCAATGGCAACGGCATGGTGGAGAATCTGGCTTGGCGACATGAGGACCCTGACGGACTTGATGAACAGTACCGTATCCGTTTTATCTCTTACTAGAATGTCGCCGACCTGTATCGACGTGAACAAACTTCCTTCAAGACTGCCGATGGTCAATTGGCCGTTGATGCGCTTATTTACCTGCCGTTCAATCTTCCCACGCAGCCAGTCGCGGAACATTGATGTCTGAGTAGACGCTAGTGCGATAGCCAGCAGCCCAATTAGTGATCCCGCTACGATGAAGAAGTATTTTAGGAAAGATCTCGTTCTCATGCCACTACCTAGAACGCCTGTCCAACGCTTATGTGGACTTGAATCGCCTTGTCCACATCGGCTACCGGCCGAGCAACATCCAGTCGTATCGGGCCAATAGGCGTCGTTATTCGAATACCGGCACCTACGGCGTACCGAAGATCGCCTATAGGGAAGTTATATGATTGCAGCCAGACATTTCCTGCGTCGGCAAAGAGCGCCCCAGCAAGTATCCCTCCGATCGGAAATCGAAGCTCAGCACTTCCTTCCAGGAGCGACAATCCCCCAATTGGCAGTCCATTGATCAGTGGCCCCAGTTTGGATCGTCCCCACCCGCGCACCGAAGATCCCCCTCCGGAATAGAAGCGTTCCTCAACCGGGATGAAGCTCTCGTTTCCAATAGTTTTGATACTCCCAAGCTTGATTCGCGTAGCCAGAACCAGGCCGCCTAGCGGTTGATAGCGACGCAGATCAAAGAGGATCTTCGTATACTTGGTATTGCTTCCAAATCCCAGGCCACTGATCGCAATCGAACCCGAACAGAAAAATCCGTGCCGTGGATTGAAGAGCGGTCCGGAATTGTCAAAGGTGGCACCCAGAATTATCTGCGACTTGTTGTAGAGGGTGGCGGCATTTGAATCTGTCGCCAACGTCGCTTGGGCTGACTGATCAACTTTGACTCGTTCGAGCGCGTAGATCGCAGAGCCGTTGAGAGTCGCACTGAACTGCTGGGCCGCGCCAAACGAACCGCCATATCGGTTAACAGTGAATCCGGGTTCCTTTTGACGTCGCAGGAACGAGCTCAGGGAAAGCGTTGTCCGTGGCGACGGCACACCGGGCTGAACGACGGTGGCACTCAGATGATATGGTTCAAGGTCCGAGTGCTTGAAGTAGAGTTGGAGGCGTCGAGCGCCGCCAAGGAATCCAAGCAGGCGGCTATCGGAGAAGATACGGAAGTGGTCTTCGCTCCCGTATCCAACTCCCAGTTTAGTGGTAAATCGTTTGGCGTCCTTGACGAATACTT
>PMBQ01000440.1 GCA_003152955.1 Candidatus Bathyarchaeota archaeon | reverse complement strand
GAAGGATTGCGGAATCTCGATCTGGCGTTGGCGTTCATCACCAGCGCGAATGAAGCGCGGGTCATCCACGCGCCGTTGAATTCGGCTTGAGCGCGCGGGAGCGTGCCTCGGAATTTAGCGAAGAACGGATTTGCAAATTTCTCTTTTGGCGGGTCAATTTTGGGAAACAACTTACACGAGCAGATACAAGTCCTTTGCGTATTCGGTACACGACCGGAGGCAATCAAAATGGCTCCGGTGGTTAAAGAGTTGCACAAATTTCCAGAGCATTTCTGTACAAGGGTTTGTGTGACTGCTCAACATCGCGAAATGTTGGATCAAGTCCTAGAGTTGTTTGGGATTGTGCCGGATTTTGATCTGAACATAATGCGGGAAAATCAATCGCTGACCCAAGTCACTGTGGATGTCCTTGCGCGTCTTGACCCAATTATGAAATCAGAAAAGATGGACTGGGTTTTGGTTCAGGGCGACACAACAACAGCGCTGGCAGCGGCGTTGGTAGCTTTTTACCATCATGTGAGGATTGGTCATGTGGAGGCGGGGCTGAGGACGTGGGATAAGCGCAATCCATTTCCGGAGGAAGTCAATCGAAGGACTGTAGATGGTTTCGCAGATCTCTGCTTTGCGCCAACTGAGAAAGCGCGCCAGAATCTTCTGAGAGAAGGCGTTGACGATACAAAGATTATTGTCACTGGCAACACAGTGATTGACGCGTTGCTTGATGTGTCATCACGGCCCTACCAATGGAATGAAGGTCCGCTGGCGGTTGTGCCTGATCATGCCCGTCTTATTCTCGTCACAGCGCATCGTCGTGAAAATTTTGGGGAGCCCCTGGAGAATATCTGTCAAGCATTGAGGAAAATTGCTCTTGAGCACAACGATGTTTGTATCGTTTTCCCGGTCCACCCCAACCCCCAGGTTCAGCGCGTTGTCAATTCGCGTTTGAGAGACACAAAAAACATTGTCTTGCTCGAACCCTTGGATTATCTAACGCTAGTGCAGTTAATGAAGCGCGCATATCTGGTGTTGACTGATTCGGGTGGATTGCAGGAGGAAGCTCCTCAGTTGGGTAAACCTGTTCTTGTGTTGCGCGAAGTGACGGAACGGCCGGAAGCTGTTGAGTCGGGAACGGTTAAGGTAATTGGTTTGAACCGGGGAAAAATTGTGCGCGAGGTTGCCCGGTTACTTAGTGATACGTCAGAATATGAGCGAATGGCTCGTGCGATCAACCCTTATGGAGATGGCCACGCTAGCGAGCGAATCGTGCAAGCGTTGCGACGATCAGGATTTGATTCAAAACAACCGGTTCACGTTTCGGAGTGACCGCTAGCGCAAGTGGGAGGTTAGGTGGGAGCAGACAGAGCGCGCTGGGATCTTCATTGGACTCGCAACGCTACAGACCTAGACCAATGGGACTATTTATCCGAAGTCATATTCCGAGTGCTTCGGGATGAGATCAAGGAATTAGCGGGCAGATATATTGTTGAAGCGGGCTCGGGGTCAGGTAGGATTTCACTGCGTTTGGCGAGCCAGGGGGCATGGATCACTTTGGTTGATTATGGATTAGTGGCTCTGGAACTAGGGCGATCTCAATTCAACAAGCAAGGCATTCCTAGCAACTTAGTCTTGGCAGATATTCATGATCTACCTTTCAAGGATGCCAGTTTCAACATTGTTTGGAATGCCGGGGTAATGGAACACTATCTCCAAGATAGACGGACGGAAAGTCTCGAATCTCTCTTCCGCCTTTGCAGACCGGGAGGGCTTTTGATAACTCTCAATCCTTATGCCGGGTCACTTACGTATCGCTTTGGGAAATCGTTGCTCGAACGCCTGAAGCGGTGGCCCTATGGAGAAGAATACCCTGTTCGAACGCTCAGAGGTGTTTCCGGTGGTTCGCAGGTGCAGGTGACGAAAGAATACTCGATTGGTTTTTTTGTAACGCTGGTCGAAGCGTACAAATTCCTGCCTAGTCCGCTAAGTGTGAACCGGTTTTTCAAGAGGGTTTCTCGTTTCTGTATCAAGATTGCCGGTGTGATTGCCCCAGTAGATCGTTTCTTCTCAAAGATTTTTGGGGGCTATCTGCTCGTCAGTGTGATCGAAAGATCCAAATAGAGGGGTAAAAGATGATTGTTGTTGTATTGCCAGCATATAATGAGGAGAAAGGCATCGCTCAACTTCTGCAGCGGATCCAAGCCGTTTCAAAAACGTGGTTCTTCGACCCGGTCAAAGTGATTGTTGTTGACGATGGCAGTGCGGATCGGACGGCGGAAAAGATCCAATCGTTGAATTCCGAANNCGGTCGAGTTGATCAGACACGACCAGAATAAAGGATTAGGAGAGGCGATCAGGACCGGCACGCTCCGTGCGTTGGAGATATGCCAGAATTCAGATGTCATTGTCACGATGGATGCCGACAACACGCACAGCCCCGGCTTAATCTTGCGTATGGTGTTGCTTATTGAGGAGGGCAATGAGGTTGTCATTGCTTCACGGTACCGCCCGGGTGCGCGCGTGTTGGGAGTACCGCGAATGCGCCAAGGGCTTAGTCTCGGGATGAGTTGGTTATTCAGAATATTGTTTCCAGTCTCC
>PMBQ01000206.1 GCA_003152955.1 Candidatus Bathyarchaeota archaeon | reverse complement strand
CTTGAAAATAGCAGGTTACAAGCAGTGTATCATAGTGGTCGATCAACCTTGGCAACGGAAAATCGGCAAATCGATACGCAGCCGACTCGGAAGAAAGATGAGAACCAAGATAATCGAAGTAAAGGATGACGATGAAGAGTCACTCTCAAAGATTCCAACGGCTTTGAGGGAGCTCGGTCATCGTCGGCGAATAAGCTAAATCCACAGTGAACCCTATCAGAATCCTGGGACGAGAAAACCATGAACCTAGAACAGGTGAAGCGTGAGGTCAGAGAGTTAGGTCGATCACCAGTCGCAGAAAGAATGTATCCAATCACATCCGACTGGGTACCGGTCACCGATGTTCTTGCAATCATCAACAGATTTGAAAAACACTGGAAACAACACGAAGAGAAAGAGAAGAACGCCCAAGTCACAATATTGATAAACGAAATGCTCGGAAAGGATTGAAAGCTCAAAAGGCTTGAGGAATTCGCGGTCTTCAGTATAACTTAATTGAATTAGATTGAATAAATGGGAAGAGCAAATTGCGACGAGAACAAATTCTAAGACGTCCAACGCGTCCAATTGAGATCGACCCTGACAAGACGACGAGCAGATTATTGGAGGACATGGCTTACACCGGGTTTCAAGGGCGCAAGTTGGGTGAAGCAGCAGAAGCTTGGACTGAAATGCTCAAGAAGCGTGAAATGGTCATATGGATGGGCGTCGCCGGCGCTATGGTGCCTGCTGGAATGCGCGAGCTCATCACCTACCTAATCAGACGCAGAATGATCGACGTCCTCGTCACAACTGGCGCCACGCTCTATCACGACGCGTACGAGACGATCGGCGGCAAGCACTTCCTCGGAACCGATCAAATCGACAACGTGATGCTGAGGCGGCATAGAATCGACCGCGTGTATGATGTTTACGCCGACGAAAACAGGTTCTACAAATTGGATGTCATGATAGAGAAGGACTTCTCTTCGCGACTTCAGTCGGGGCGTCCTTATTCGTCGCGTGAAGTCATGTATGAATTTGGCAAGTGGATTTCTGAGATTGCGGGAGGCCGGGACGGGATATGCGTTTCTGCCTACGAATCTGGCGTGCCAGTGTTCGTTCCCGCAATGTGCGATAGCGGGCTCGGATTCTCATTGATGTTCTCGAATAGGCGAAGAAAGCGTCACATCATAATCGATCACATGCGGGATGTTGATGAAAGTTCCAAAATAACTGAGAGATCTCGTCACACATCCGTTATTATTGTCGGTGGAGGGGTTCCGAAGAATTTCATACAGCAAACCGCGGTCATAGCAAGCTACCAGACGCGTCACGATCGCACCCACAGTTTCGCTATACAGTTCACGACCGACGTGCCGCAGTGGGGCGGACTAAGTGGGTCCACTTTTGAGGAGGCTCAGAGTTGGGGCAAGTACAACCCGCATGCCCGAATGGTCCAATGCTTTACGGACGCAACAATTGCTCTGCCGATTGTGACGCAAGCCCTAAGCCAACGCTTTAAGAGACTGAGAAGGCGCGTGCCCAGATTCAACTGGACCAATCAGAACGGTGGTCTGGAAATAGCCTTTCAGCCGGCAAGGCGCTAGCTTCTTACTTTTTCATCCGTATTTGTATGAGATGCCGAACCCGCCTTTCGGGTGCTTCCAACCCACGTCATAGCATGCGATGTGACAGGCGCCACATTCCACGCATGCGTCATACGTGATCGTAATCTTGTTCTCTTCCCACTTGAATACGTCAGTTGGGCACACGCGAATGCACACGAAGTTGAAGGGACACCTGACGCACATCTTTGGATCTTTGATCCATAGATGCGATTCCTCATCAACCTTGTACCGATCTCGGTAGAGCTTGTCTGTGATGCTCATCGTTCGTGGCGCGGTCACGAGAAAAGCCTCCAAAGATTATACAGATCACGGGCAAGCCCCAGTTTTGAACGTCGTTTGAAGAGAGTGGATTTCATGCGCTTGATTCTGGCGTCTTTGGTTTCATCATCAACGATGTGCCACATGTAGGCTAGCTCGTTAGCTATGTCGGGGTAAACTGTGAAGAAGTATGGATGCGAGGAGAAGAAGCTGGGGACGTTTCTGAGTTTTCGCAAATCCTTCAAAACAAAACTCCGCTCCAATTTCTGCCTGTATTGTGCGAGAGTCCTGGATGTGAAGTCGCCCCTTTTCTTAGCTTGAATCACGGTCTCTCCTGCCAGAATTCCAGATGTTAGAGCAAGGTTCGTGCCTTCCCAGTTGATTGCGTTCACAAGCATTGCGGCGTCGCCGACGACAAGCATCCCATCCATGTAGACTCTCGCCACATGATCATAACCTCCTTCGGGAATCAGATGCGCCGAATACTCCTTCAACTCTCCATCTTGGAGCAATGGAGCTATCGAGGGGTGATTCTTGAATTGCTCGAGCAACTCGTTCGGGCGCTGACCGCTCTTATCCAAATCTCGTAAGCTAACGGCTATGCCAACGGAGAGCGTATCCCGGTTCGTATACATGAACCCGGCATGCATTCCAGGTCCCCATCCGAGCAGCATCGCGGCAACCCCTTCTTCTGGTCCAAGATTGAATCGCTCCTCGATCCTCGTTTTAGGGAGGGCGATCACTTCCTTCGCCGCCAACACTACAGCGTCAGGCCGCAACTCTTCGCGGAGCCCAGCCTGCCTGGCAAGAATGGAGTTGACGCCATCCGCCGCAATTACCACATCAGCCAGCGCGTCGCCTCGTTCCGTCTTCACACCGATGACTCTTCCGTTTTCCTTGATCACGTCGTCGGCAGTCGTTCGGTTAATGACCACCGCACCCGCGTCCTCAGCTAGTTTGGCGAACCAAGGGTCGAACTTTGCGCGGTGAACCGTGAACGCATTGTACTCATTGTTGAACCGCTGGTTCCTGTGGCTCAGAAGAACATGGGATTTTTCTGAAAGAAACCAGTACTGGTACTCAACCACTCGTCTCTCGATTGGAGCTGTCTTCCAGAACTCCGGAGCGATCTGCTCAGTGTGATACTTGTAGATCACTCCGCCAAAAACGTTCTTCGCTCCGGGCTTTTCGCCTTTTTCGAGAACAAGAACTTTGAGACCCGCCTTAGCCATCGTATAGGCAGCAGCGATCCCGCCGGGTCCGGCTCCGACAACTATCGAGTCGAACTTTTCTGCCATGGTGTCAACTCCGCTGAGCCCACGTTTCTCAGTTCGTCCGTTAATGCTGGAACTACTTTGAACAGGTCACCCACGATTCCGAAATCAGCCATCTTGAAGATTTGAGCTTCGGGGTCGCTGTTTATTGCAGCTATGTAATCGACGTTCATGATTCCAACAATGTGCTGGATTGCTCCGGAAATGCCCACCGCTATGTACACGCGCGGGCGGACCGTGAAGCCCGTTTGGCCAACTTGACGCTCGGAACCAATCCAACCGGCACGCACTGCAGCTCTTGAGGCTCCTACTTGGGCGTGCAGGATTGTAGCGAGTTCTTCGATTAGATAGAAGTTCTTGGCAGAGCCCAGCCCTCTCCCGCCCGAAACGATCACCTGAGCATCCTCAAGTCGCATTCCACCTTTCTCGATCGGTTCGAAGTCCATAACCTCGGTGTTTACATCTTCAGGCTTTAGGATCACATCAACCCTGACCGTCTCTCCTTCTTTTCCATACGATGGTGGTAGGCTCTTCATCACTCTGGGACGCACGCTGGCCATGGTAGGTCTTTGTTTGGGGCAAATTATCATGGACATCAAATTCCCACCGTAATCAGGTCTCGTTCCCATGAAGGTCCCGGTCTCAATATCAATATCCAGCGCGGTGCAGTCCGCTATCAAGCCAGTCTGCAGGAGAGTGGCTGCGGAACCAGCCAAATCTCTGCCTCTAATAGTTCCGCCAATCAGCAAAACTTCTGGTGTATGCTCTTTCACAGCTTGTGCCATGGCCGACGCGTAAGGTTGAGTTCGATAATCTTCAAGCGCCCCGTTCTCAATCACGTACACCTTGTCCGCTCCGTAGGCGAAAGCCTCCTTGGCTAGATGCGACGCGTTGTTTCCGATTACCAAAGCAGCTAGCTTGGTTCCATAGATTCTTGCGAGTCGCTTTCCTTCTCCCAGAAGCTCCCAAGCAACTTGACTTGGCTTACCATGGAAATGTTCGACCCAAACCCACACTTCACCAAACTTCCCCAGATTCCCACCCGCCACATTCACAGAACTTGGATCTGCAGCTTGAGCCGCTTGTTCAGCGGGTTTCGGTAGTGATGCTCCGAACGCATTTACAGTAATAAGTTTCTGGACCAACCATTTTGCAGCCGAATGCGGATCATGGGTTCCGTCAAATGTCTCACCCTGCTTTCTTCCAGATGGTGGGAAGACTTTCTTCACGATTGTCGGCGAACCCTTAAGGCCCAGAAGTTCAATGTCAGCACCTATCGCATTCTTGTCCCAGAGTTCTATCTTCGTCTTTTTCGCTTTCAGCNNCCAGCGTGAATCTTCTTGGCTTGTTCGCTTCTTCAGTCACCGTGAGGACCGCCGGGAGCTTGGCTTTCACGGTTTCTATTCCGTCATCAAATCTGTGTTTTGCAATAATCGTGCGTGATTTGAGATCTACGCTTTCAATCTTAGTGACGTTGGAGATTATCGGAATGTTGAATCGGACAGCGAGGCCTGGGGGAACCTGCCCAGTTTCACCATCAATAGCCACTTTTCCTGCGAGAATAAGGTCGAAAGGGTCTGTTTCCGCTATCTTCGCTATAGCCTTCCAAAGAGTGTACGATGTGGCGAGAGTGTCTGCGCCAGCCATCTCCCTATCCGAGACCATAACCGCTCTATCTGCGCCCATCGCGAGTGCTTCACGCAACCCCTCCTGAGCTTGCAGAGGCCCCATCGAGACCGCGGTGATCCTCGCGCCAATCTCCTCCTTGATTCGAATCCCCACTTCAAGCGCGTTCAAGCAGAAGGGATTGACGATCGACGGGACCCCTTCCCGGATCAGGTTCAAAGTGATCGGGTCGAAGCGGATGTCCGAAGCGTCGGGAATATGTTTCACGCAGGCTACAATATGCAAGCCGTTTCAACCCTCTTGGACTGTTTCTGAAATCGACCTGCCGTCTTTTCAGACGGAGATCAGATTTTTCTTGAGCGACAGGATTAACTGCCCTTTTAGTGTTTCTCGGAACGAAAACGGCTAGGGTATAATGGTGTTCTTTCTATTCTGTCCCCATATCGGGCTCTGGGGAGTCGGGTGATTCAACCACGGCCTCAGTGGCAGCTAGGCGCTCAGCTTCAATTATCTTCAGCCTCGTAACGTAGCCGGCGATCCTGTTCCTCAGGCGCTTCGAAGGTGTAATGACGAGCTCGTTGACCATTTGCTTGTCTGATTCAAATTCTCCTGTAAAGCGATCGGGGAACCTTCTCACGAGTTCCCTCGAGACTTTCTTGATTGTATCTGTGCGAACTTTGCCCAAACTGAACAGCCCTGAAACGGAATTCGACAAGAGCCAGTTGCAACCAACATAAACTTTGCTAATTTTGGTTCTGTCAAATTGGTGCGGCATAGGTCACGTTATCAATTTTCGAAGGACGGTCGCCCGCTCAGAGGGCGGGTGTCTTCCGTCTTAGCCGTCGCCGAATCGCCATCTTAAATATCACGTAATATGGTTCTGGTAACTCTACGAGTAACACCCCCAAGGCAGTAGGGGTGTGGGTTTGAGGAGATTACATTGAGTTTGCGAAGGATCAGTTTCGTTTCGATATTTGTTTTGGCGATGTTTTTGGCTGTTCAGTTT
>PMBQ01000145.1 GCA_003152955.1 Candidatus Bathyarchaeota archaeon | reverse complement strand
TCCCCGAAGCTTCTCTCTTCGTTTTCATAGGATTGTGCTTCGATCATGGCCTACAACCTTTCCTTTCAGTATGAGTTATATGATCCCGCGATGCTATAGCTCTATTGTTCGTAAGTCAAGAAGATGATTATGCATTTGACACAGAATTGGACCCGTGCCAAAGTGGGAATGCCGTGACAGGACAGTGTTCTCCCGGTAACCAAAAGTCGAAACTTTCGTGACTTTGAAGCGTCTATATGAATAGCGATAGACTCAGCTTGTGGGCATTGTGCATGGAGGGAATGCGCCGATACAATGCTAGCAAGGGTAGTTTTAGAGTCTGGTTCGCGCGCCGCCGACTAGTGATTTAGGTTATTGACATTTTCGACGGCCCCAAGATAACCTTGCAGCCGATTCCCCCCATCAAATAGAGTGCCCACTTCCAGGAGAGACGAGATGATGAATTTTTTCAAGTACACGCAAGAGGATGGCGAAGAGGGCTAGGCTTTTTGTAGTTTCAGATTAAGCACAACTCGACATTTACCTGCCGGTACATCCTCGATCGTATATGCAAAGCCGGACCACTGATCTCCATCCGAGATCTTCTCCGGCTTGATTTTTTCATACTTCGGTCCAATATTCTGATGCGCCAATTCGTAGCCTTTTCCCTTTTCCAGATAAAACGAAAATCTGAGCTGCTCGATGGGACTGACGGACTCAGTTGACCACGTGAACGGTTCCGTTGTTTTCGTCTTTAGCTGATTGAAAAGACCGGGCCAAGAATAGGTGAATACAATTTTTCGATCCGCCTGCCCTGGCTCGATTTGAGGAAGAAAATACAACATCACCTTCTTGCAGCGCGGGTCGTTTTCCACCGGAAGATAAACCACGCCATTCCCAGAATCATCCCGCATCTTGAAATCAATATCATCGAGATACTCCATAGGGTTTGCTTCGGACGTCGCCTGCACGCTGGTGGTCCAGAAGCTCACTGGTTCTTGGGATGAGTAAATGTCCCACTTCTGTTCGACGTTGGTATCGAAATTCTCGTGAATCCTGAACGTCAGTTCGACTCTTCTAACAGACTTCTTTACTTTAGTTGCCGAGGGATGATGTTGGTCACGAATCCGTGTTGCGGCGACCATCATGCCCTGCATTGTCTTAAATGCGATGGTTTTTCGTTCATCCCTTGTTTTGAGAGCAGTCTGGAGATTGATCTCACTTCTGACTAAGAGTGCAGTGACACATACAGCAGTTGAGACTAGCAGGGCGAATACCCAAAAAATCCAGCCCTTGACCGTCATCTGTGAGGTTTTGGGATCAGTGACAACAGCCCCCAGAAGAATCGCATTGAACCATCCATTCCATGACAGCACATTCCGGATGATGGTAGCCAATCCCAGAAATCCCAGCACGGACCATGCGGCAACCGCTCCGCGGCTGCGCACAAACTTAGCCTTCATCTCATGAATATCCATGTCACTTATTCTGCTTTCTGGGGAAGGCGAGGATTGTATCAAAGGCCGCAGCCACGACCCAGTGACAAGGCCTCCATCCCAACCGGGTACCTTTGGCACTTTTGGGCCACAATATGTTGAGGTATACGCTTGACACCCACCATCGGCGGGAGTACGTTAAGCATCCAGTAACAGTAACTTACGAGGATTTCTTAGATTTCTGATTGCGAGGGGTAGGCGGCTGGCGAAGGAGTTTAGCCAGAACGTTGTCGAACCGTTTCTTGGAAACCTTCGGAGTTTTGGTCTTTGACATGAAGTTTTAAACCGGCGGGCGTGTAGCTCAGCGGAACCCAAAAGGTCTGGCTCCCGAGTCAGCAGAGCGCCGCGCTTCCAACGCGGAGGTCGCAGGTTCGAATCCTGCCACGCTCACACCCACCAGTTTTTCAATACGGAGAAGTCGGGCATTGGCAAGCCCAGCAGACTTATAATCTGACAACTCCCTAGCCGGGGTTCTGTGGGTTCGACTCCCACCTTCTCCGCACCAATTTGAAAGAACCTGTGCCCTGCGATTCGTCGCGGGGCTTTTTTATTGGACAAACCGAGGACTTTATTCCCCGGAACCATTCTAGTCAATACCAGAATACGGCTAGTCCAAACTTCAGTGAGCCACAACACATTGCGGCTGTTGTCCAGATGACACAACACCGTCCATCTTGCTGTGTTGGAGGACTCTTCTTACACTTCATATACCTCTGACGCTTCCTAGTCAAGTAGGAACTATAGGAAGTGTTGGAAGCATTGGAACTCTATGGGGAAACAACAGCCTGCCGGAACAGTGTCGCGCACCCTCTTCCTGCCGGAGGAGTTGCACCGCAAGGTGACGAGTATGGCGCGGCACGGAGAGGCAGACATACTCATTATTGATTGCCTAGAAGAAGCTATTAAGCCTCGTTGGGCAGCTTGGTTAAAAGAAGAACAACTCAAGGTCGCACAAAAGGGGTAAACGCGTTCTGCTCGACTAGCTTCTCATAAGGCATTGGCGCGATCCCGGCCATCCGTCCCACAGTCTGCTCGAACATGTCCGCATCTTCCCGCCGATTGAACCTGTAGGAAAACTCATTCAAATAGCGTTGCAGATGCTTTATCGAAAGCTGGTGGTACGTCCCTATTACCGCACGCTTGAGCAGCGAGAATGAGTTCTCAACTGTGTTCGTATGGACTTCGCCACGCACGTATTCTTTCGCGGAGTGCCGGATTTTGGAGTGCGGGACGTTGTGAAACTTTGTGAGGCGAAAGTTGTACCATCCCGCGTCATCGGTCATGATGTGGTCTGCGCCCGTGTCAACGTGCCTTGAGATTTGCTCGTACAGTGTCCCTGCTTTGTTGTCCTTTACCTGTACGAGCTTCAGAGGGCCGCCGCGTTGCCGGATGCCTAGTACCACGTCTTTGTTGAGCTTCTTGCCCTTGTGACCGCGCTGCTTGCCGCCGATGTACGTTTCGTCAATTTCCACGGTCCCTGTCAGCTTGAGGCCGTCCGGCTCATTCATGGCCTCGCGGATGCGGTGGGCCAGGTACCAGGCAGTGCGGTAGTTCACATCCAGATTTCGTGACAGTTCCAATGCGGACTTTCCCTTTTTCGCGTCAATCATGAGCGCAATCGCGGTAAACCACTTCGACAGGGGAAGGTGCGAGTCATGGAAGATCGTCCCAGACGTGGCCGAGAATTGCGTCTTGCAGGTCTTTTCTAGGCACTGGTAGACCTGAGCACGGACGTTCTTGGACTTCGCCTTGCGCGTGATCTTCGATACTTCCTTGGCTCCGCATACCGTACAGCGCACGCCCTGAGGCCAGCGAGACGCTTCTAGGTAGGCCAAACACTGTTCGTCGGTTGCAAAAGCTTTTTGAACGTCTATCAGCTTCATTTCTGCCCCTCTATGGCCTGAATCTCTTGGCGAATCTTGCGAATCCTTTCTTTGACATGATTCGCCAACTGATACAACTCCGGACTCTCTTCCAAAGCCTTTAAGTGCTTTTCCAGAAAGTCCAATTCGTCTTTAAGGATTGGGAGCCGATTCATGAGATAAGAATACGCTTGACAGCGTTCTGTGTCAAGTGCATAATCATCGTCAAGAAATCTATTTCCTTTTGGAT
>PMBQ01000428.1 GCA_003152955.1 Candidatus Bathyarchaeota archaeon | reverse complement strand
AACATGCACAAGGCAGAGTTGTTCACGAGAGCAGACAACAAGGCTGCTGTGAGGGCTGTGACGAAATGTGGATTTAAGACGGAAGGTAGACATCGGGAAGAGATCTACTTCAACGGAAAATACTACGACGGAATATCGTTCGGACTTCTTAGAGATGAGTATGATACGAGAAAGAAATGAGTGGGCCGACCCATCTAGAAGACACAGATGTGTACAGGATTTCCGCTAGACCCGGCCTAGTAAGTATCTGTGTAACTGCGTACTGGACAATGAGCACGAGCGCGCAGCTCACAACCACATTTCTGGATGAAACTGCTTTTTATCCGCGGGAACTGTGCTCTTGCCTTAAGGAGCATTTTGAGGACCACCGCCTGAGGTTCGTCTAAAATTGGGAAACCAAGAGCGGGTTTCAGAGCAGACGACCTCGACTGTAGGAAATTGGCAACCGGAACTTGAGAAGATCATCACCTCTACATCGCCGGGCAAGAGGGTCGTATTGGTTGGGCTGGGACACCCACTCTGCAGCGACGACTTTGCAGGAAGCTATGTTGTGAAGAAGATTATCGTGCAAGCGAAGCACAAGTTGCCTGAGGACGTTTACCTCTTTGATGGCGAAGACAATGTAGAGGCTTTGATTACGAGAATCGCTGATGTTGAAGCTGAGCATATTGTCTTTGTGGACGCGTGTGAGATGAAAGCGGAAGCGGGCGAAACACGGCTAATCTCAATGACGCAGACTAGCTACCCATTCTTCACGACCCACGGTGTCCCATTGAAACTCCTTGCCGAACAACTACTACCGAAAAGCCAAGTTTGGATCCTAGCCATTCAGCCCAAGCGGACCGATTTCGGCGAACATTTGTCCCCTGAGATTCGCGCTGCCGCGGATTCTGTTTCAAATTTCCTCGCGACGATTCTGAATGAGAGGGATCAGTGAGTTGATAATTAGCCTAGACCTGTTTGCCGTTCTCTCGTCAGTTATTCTGTTCGTCCTTGCTTTCTACTTTGCAGTGGGAGTGCTTGGAAAGGTCAGTACGGGAAGGGGAACGAAGTTTGATGCATTCTCAGGCGGGGAGGAGCTGCCGCCAGAACGCGGGAAGTATCATTCTGAGTTGTTCGTGTATGCTGCCCTCTTCGTTGCGTTCGAGGTGATCGGGCTCTTGCTTGCAAGCTCGATTGCAGCCCACGGATTGCTCTGGCCACTCTTGTTTGCACTGGGGGGCGGTTTCTCATTGTTCGTTCTGATGGTTTGGTTCGTTGGAACCGGGGGGGCTGAGCTTGCTTGAGAAGGTAGCCACCTGGGCGAGGAAGCGGTCACCTTGGCTCTACCACATCAACGCATCATCATGTAACGGATGCGACATAGAACTCGTTGCAAGCCTTACACCTCGGTATGACATTGAAAGGTTCGGAGCAGTTCTCGTTCCAAGTCCAAGGCATGCTGATGTTCTCATCGTGACTGGCACGGTTAACGCACAGACGAAGGACAGGTTGAGGCGGGTTTACGAGCAGATACCCGAACCGAAACATGTCATAGCCCTAGGAGCCTGTGCGGCCGCGGGCGGCGTCTTCAAAGGGTGCTACAATGTCGGTCAAGGTGTCGAGGACGTAATCCCAGTCGATATGTTCATTCCAGGTTGCCCGCCGAGACCTGAAGCCATAATGTACGGAGTCCTCAAGCTCCTGGGGGAAATGAAATGAGCGGAGTCTTGCTTCCGCAGATCGAAAACTTAGCCGCAGAGGCCAAAACGAAGAGCACCCAGCTTCGGAAAGGCGAGACAATCGTTGAGGTAGATCAAAGCCAGCTCAAGAACTTCATCAAGCGCTTGGTGACGGAGACTAACGCACGCCATCTTTCAACGATTACCGGTCTTGATCTTGATCCGAATATTGGAATCATCTATCATTTCTGGTATGAGAGAAACACGATTCATGTGAAGACATTTGTTCCTAAGACAGCGCCTACGGCGCTCTCGATTGTGGACATTATCCCAGGTGCGATTCTGTACGAGATGGAGATTCATGACATGTTCGGCGTGATGTTCACCGGCAATCCTTGGATGAACAAGAAACTGCTCTTACCTGACAATTGGCCGTCGGACCTTCCGCCACCATTGCTGAAGAATGCAAAAACTGCCGAAATCCGAAAAAGATTGGGACTGGAGGTTGAAAAGAAGTGAGCGGGCAAACGGGTAACGCTGCTCACAAAGAAGAGTCAGCAGGTCTGATGAAATATTCGGCGGAGAATCTTGTCCCATTCGGTCCTATACACCCAGCTCTAAAAGAACCCGAGTATTTCAAACTGATTCTGGAAGGCGAGAGGATTGTCGAGGTCATTCCGAGAATCGGTTACGTTCACAGAGGATTAGAGAAAGCAGCGGAATCACGACCTTGGGTTCAGAACATGTACATGTTCGAAAGAACCTGCGGAATTTGCAGCTTCGTTCACAGCTTGACCTATGGGCAAGCCGTTGAAGGTTTAACGATTTACGAGATCCCGCGACGCGCCAAGTTCATTCGAACAATCATTGCAGAGCTGGAGCGAATTCACAGCCACCTACTCTGGGTGGGTTTGATGGGACACTGGGCGGGCTTCGAAACACTCTTCATGTGGGTGTGGCGCGACCGCGAAGTTGTCCTCGACCTCGTTGAAGCAATTTCAGGTAATCGTATTCACAAATCGATGAACACCTTCTGCGGCGTAAGGCGCGACATGCCGGAAGGCATGGAGGATAGAATTGTCGAGAGAATGAAGTTTCTCGTAGACCGAGCCAACTACTACAAGCAAATTGTCGACACAGAGGAGACAATGCTCGAAAGAACTGAAGGCGTGGGCAGGATCAGCCCGGATACCGCGGAGAAGTTATGCGCTGTTGGTCCCATGGCTCGGTACGTGGGACTCAAGTACGATATCCGACTGAACGATCCCTACGCAGCATATGAAGAGGTCCCATTCGACATTGTAACCAGAAAAGAGGGCGATGTTCATGCTCTCCTGAAACTCCGCCTTGACGAACTGATCGTCTCCGCGAACATGATCAGTTATGCGGTGCAACATCTGCCAAGCGGCCCGATCAGAATCAAAATTCCGCCAATAATACCGGCTGGCGAGCACTCGTCACACAGCGAAGCGCCTAGAGGAGAGATCTTCTACTACGTAAAGTCGTCCGGTGGACGCACGCCTGATCGAGTCAAATCTCGACAGCCAACAATGGCGAATCTACCGACGGCGCTAGAGATGCTGAAGGGACAGACGATCGCAGACGTGCCAGTCGTGCTAACGGCAATCGATCCTTGTTTTGGTTGCATGGATAGAATGTCCTTCTTGGACATTGAGACGAACCGGCGGTGGACTTGGTCCGGTGAAGAGTTGAGGAAGTATGGAATCAACTACTACTTCCCGGAGAGAGAGAAAAAGAGATGATTGGCGAAATTCTGCAAGCTATAGTCTTCCCAGGCGTCCTGTTCACAATCGGGATGGGTTTCCTGTTCGATTGGTTGGACAGGAAAACGGCGGCAAGGATGCAAGGCAGAATCGGACCCAAGATCGCTGGACCATCAGGAATACTTCAGCCCCTAGCGGATTTCCTGAAACTCCTGTTCAAGGAGGAGATTATTCCATCTCACGCGGACAAAGTGGTCTTTCTGTTTGCGCCTGCACTATACTTCCTCGCTCCGCTACTATCGATGCTCTTTATCCCAATTATTGGCCCAACACCTCTTGCGGGCTTCGATTTTGATCTGCTGGCGATTTTGTTCTTTCTGGCATACGCTGCGTTCGTGGTTGCGATTCTCAGCTATTCGTCTGCGAGTAGCTTCACGACCATTGCAACCGGGAGGTTAGTTTTGCAATACGTGAGCTATGAGATCCCGTTTGTCCTCACGATCATTACTGCCGCGCTTTATTCTAGAAGCCTATCAGTCGAGGGAATCGTCGCATCCCAGAGCAAGCTCTGGAATGTTTTCGTGCTTCCTTTCGCTTTCGCGGTTTACATAATCGCACTAATGGCTGAACTTGAAAAGCCCCCCTTCGATATTCCTAACGCCAAGACGGAGATTGTGGCGGGTTGGCTTACTGAGTTCTCAGGCCGCGCCTTAGGGTTCCTGAAACTGACTGAGGAAGTGAGCTATGTGTTCGGCTCCGCGTTGGCTGTTTCACTCTTCTTAGGGGGAGGGCTTGGACCAGGATTGAACATCGGTCTGCCCTCTTCGGTCCTTTACTTCATCTACTTCATGGGGAAGCTCTTGCTGGTTGGTTTCCTTGTCTTCATCCTCAAAACCTCTCTAGCCAGAGTCAAAATTGCCCAAGCGACTGAACTGTTCTGGAAAATCTTGACTCCCGTCGCGCTCGCTCAAATTGCGCTTGTTCTCTTTCTAATTCAAGGAGGGATTCTAGTTGCCCCGTAGGAGAGTTGGCGCAGCTATTCCTGAAATGTTCCGCACATTGCTCGAGAAACCTAGCACTCGAGCCTATCCGTATCAGAAGGTTGAGTTGCCGGAAAGGTTTCGGGGAAAGTTGGACATTGATCCAGAGCGCTGCACAGGCTGCCAAGTCTGCGCACTGGTCTGCCCTGCAGGGGTCATTACGATGGTTAACCTTGGAACGCGCAAAGTGGGCGACAGGGAACTACCAGTCAGACGACCTGTCTTCGAGCTCTCAACGTGCATCTTCTGCGGGGAGTGCGTCGACAATTGTGCCTTCAAGGCGCTCGAGATGACGAAGCAGTTCGAGCTTGCGACACCTCACAAAGAAGACTTGACAATGAGGAAGGCGATCGTCAAATGACCTATGAAATCACCTTGATTCTTGGAGTGATGCTGGTCGGCGTCACCTTCGTAGCGCTCATAATTCGCAGATTGGTTTGGTCGCTCATTCTACTCTTCTATTCGAGTATAGTCTTCGGCCTATTGCTCATGACCTACGGCGCAGCCTTCGCAGGCCTCTTCCACATCATAACCTTCGCAGGAGCCGTCTCGGTTCTATTCATGGTCATTTTGATGATAGTCGGCGGCCCGGCTCAGAGTCGATCCGACAAATTTGGAAGAGAGAATTCTCTGGGGATGATACTTGCAATTCTAGCTGCAATTCCTCTAATCGTCCTAGTCTCAAACTTCCAACCATTCCCGAACAGGATCACTGAACAAACACAATTGACCGCGCTAGCCACTCAGCCAGACAGCCCACTCGGTTTTCTGTGGATCTTGCGATCATGGGACATGCTCCTAGTCGTCATTGTAGTAGCAGCTGCCATGCTGGGCGTGATGAACCTGTTCTCACGCGGAGACGTGGAGAAGTGAACGAGCAACAGCTACTGCAAGTCTTCGCAGCAATGCTATTCCTGTCCGGGTTCGGTACAATAGTCAGCACAAAGAACCTTGTCAAGGTGATAATGGGGTTCCAAGTGATGATCTGGGGCGTCAACCTAGCTCTCTTTGCTGGAGGGGTCGTGAACGGTCAGGCTTCGCTCTTCTCCACCTCGCTAGTCGTACTCTCGATCTCTGTTGGCGCAAGCGTAGAAGCACTAGCCCTGTCGCTAACCATACTCGTCTTTCAACGATATGGTACTCTGAATCCATGGGAGATTAGGAGGCTCGCACATTGACCACGCTGTACGCAGAGTGGTTAGTCTGGGCGCTGCCATTCATTGCGATTCCGTTTGTGCTACTACTGTCTCGTTGGCAAAGAGCGAGAGATTGGTTTGCGGCAATCATCGTCGGAACCTCATTTCTGTTAGCTGTGAGCCTGCTCTTAGAAGCGCAGGGCGGGCGGACGATTGACTCTTCAATTCCATGGCTCTCAGCGTACGGTTTCGCGGTTACAGCACACGTAGATAGTCTTGCCGCGTTTTTGGCGGTTATAGTGAACTCGCTCGGGTTCTTGATCGTTGTTTACTCGCAGGGATACATGGGGCATGAGACAGGCCTTCCTCGATACTATTCACTCGTCTTGCTTTTCATCGGTGCGATGACTGGGCTCGTTCTTGCGGGGAATTTTCTTCAGCTCTATGTATTCTGGGAAATCGTGGGCATCTGCTCTGCTTTCCTGATCGCTTTCTGGTATGATAGACCTGAAGTGGTTCGTGCGGGGTTGAAAGCGTTCCTAGTTACGAGAGTTGGGGATGCAGCGCTTCTCATTGGGTTGGTTTGGCTCTATGTGAGCACGGGCAGTGTTGACTTTCAGAGATTGGGCACGTTGGCCTCGCAGGGTATTATCCCCGTGTCGCTCCTGACTGGGACTGGGATTCTTGTTCTCGTTGGTGCGATGGGTAAGTCGGCGCAGGTTCCACTGCACGTTTGGTTGCCTGATGCTATGGAGGGTCCGACCACCGTCAGCGCCTTGATTCACGCTGCAACGATGGTGAACGCAGGTGTCTATCTCGTAGCGAGAACCTATCCAATCTTCTCTTTGAGTTCAACTTGGTTGACTATGGTTGGTTGGGTTGGCATTATCTCAGCATTGCTGGCAGCTAGCATCGCGACGGTGACGATGGATATCAAACGGGTTCTTGCCTACTCCACGATCAGCCAGTTGGGACTGATGTTCGCAGCGTTAGGGACTGGAACCTCGGGTGGTTGGTTCGCGTCCCAGTTCCATCTAATGAGCCAGGGCTTCTTCAAAGCCTTAGCATTCTTGGCTGCGGGTTCAATCATTCACATGCTTGGAACACGGGACATGAGTGAAATGGGTGGATTGCGGAAGCGTATGCCCATCACTTTCATCGCCTTCCTGTTCGCAACTCTGGCATTGGTTGGTGTCCCACCCTTCGTTGGATTTTTCAGCAAGGATCTCATTATCACCGAACTTTCGCTAGCGAACATGAACATCCAGGTATGGCTCGTGGTCGTTGTGTCGGTGCTTTCGTCATTCTACATGTTCCGAGCCCTCTTCAAGATCTTCTTTGGCCCCGAGAGCAAGATAGCACGAGAAAAGGACATACATGAAGCGCCCAAGATCATGACCGTTCCACTCATGATCCTCAGCGTATGCGTGGTCGTCTTGGGTTTCACAGAACAAAGCGCAGCGGGGCTTCTTGGTTTTACTCAAACCCTCGCCACCGATCTACCGATCATTGGCGCATCGATCGTTGCTATCCTTGTCGGATTCGCGCCTTCCTACTTCGCCTTCTACCTCAGAAGACCCAAACCCACATACCTACTGCTCGGGCACCCAATGCTTAGATCATTACGGAATTGGATACTTGCAGGCTATGGGTTTGACGCGCTTTACTTGACGATTTTTGTTAGACCCATCTCGCGAATCTCAAGTGCTGCTAGAAGCATTCAAACCGGAATCTTGGCAAAGAATCTGTGGCCCATGCTCGCAGTGCTCCTGCTTATCGCGCTCTGGCTGGTAACAAGATCATGATTTACGATTGGACTATGCTCTTGGCAACGTTCTTCCCCGGATTTGTCGGAGCGTTCGCTATTCTCATGCTGGACCTGCTCTTCAGGCACAAAACGAGTCACCGCTCCGCTGTAAGCGGGATCGTGGCACTCACTTCTTTCGCCTTTATAGCTTACAGTAACTGGCAGCAGGCTGCCGAAATTGCAGCGACTGGCAATCCGATTGCGATTCGACTTGAACCGAGCCTGCTGGCCACGACTATAACGATAACACCGCTTGGGGTCTACATTTCTTCAATTGCATTGCTGCTCTCGATTCTGATCAGTCTCTATTCAATTGCGTATCTATCAAAGGAAGGCTCTTCAGCTCTATTCCAGTCACTCGTTCTACTCCTCTTCCTCGGCGTCTACGCTGTCACGATCGCTGGAGACCTGCTGAGCTTCTTCATCGGTTGGGAGGGAATGAGCGTCGCGGCGTACGGGATGGTTGCGTTCTACAAGCACAGCTGGGAAGCGATCGAGGGTACTGTGAAGTACCTGTTGATGAGCGGAATCGGAAGTCTCACCGCACTCTACGGAATCGCACTAGTCTATGGGCTTACGGGGACGCTGAACATTGAAGCGTCAGCGAAAGCATTTGCAGCCGCAACGCCCATCGGACTGCTAGCGGTCGTTCTGATTTTCATGGGGTTCGGAGTTGAAGCGGCTGTGGCCCCGTTGCACATGTGGTTGCCAGACGCTTATTCTGGCGCGCCGAGCCCGATGAACGCTCTTTCTTCAGGGATCATCATTGAGGTAGGAAGTTTCGCCTTCATACGCCTGCTGGGTGGAATCCTGACCATTCCATCATACGCGGTTTTGGCTCAGCCGATTCTGGCGATGGCCGCGGTTGTGACAATGTTCATCGGAAACCTCTCTGCCCTGCAACAGGACGATCTGAAACGACTCCTAGCCTACTCCAGCATAGCCCAAGTCGGGTACATACTTCTTGGAATATCCACGTTAACTGCACAAGGCTTCTCAGCCAGCGTCTTCCACATCTGGAACAACGCACTTCTCAAAGCAACCCTATTCCTCCTCGCTGGGATCGTCACGTTTCTAATTGGAACTAGGAGTCTAACTGAGATGGCTGGGTTGGGAAGAAAGAGCCCGATTCTAGCGGCATTGTTCGGGATCAGTTCTCTAGCGATGACAGGCGTCCCACCATTTGGATTGTTCTGGAGCGAATTCCTCATCATCCTCTCCAGCTTAACCGTTAGTTCAATAGTGTTGAACGCGGCGGCTGTGTTGATGCTGGTTAACCTGTTGATTTCCACAGCTTATTACTTCAGAATTATTCGCGTGGTCGCATTCAGTAAGCCCAGCGCCTCCATGAACGGTAATGGGCGAGTTAAGATCCCCCTCCCATTGCTTGTTCCGTGCATCGTGCTGGTGGCGCTAAGTTTGATTACCGGTCTCTACCCTAATCTTTTCTATCAACCTGCATTGGATGCGGTCAGAGGGATCCTGTTAGGATTTTCAAGGTGATCCATATTGAGTGAGAAAGGAAGAGAGCGGATAATCCAGGACATTGAGACTGTAGATCAAGCCATCAAAGCTGAGAAGGATGTCGAGTCTGGATATCACGGAGTAATCGAAGAGAACCTTGACTATTGGCTGGCGGTCGAAGAAGACATCGTTGCCAGCTACACGAAACTCGTTAAACAGACGAATAACAAGAAGATCAAGACCACGCTGGCCAACATCATCGAGGATTCTAAGAACCATTTCCGAATCCTAACGTCAATAAGGAAAAGTTTCACCAAGATTATGAACGACGAACAACGGCACGCAAAACTACTTGAAGAACTGAGAGAAGAATTCAACAAATAAGTGAAAACTCGCCGCTTCAAAGCCTCCGCTGCGAAGAGAGCTTAATTCTCATCGCTCTCCTTGATTCACATGCGTATTCCATTGCCCAGCCATCGGATCTATCGGAATGACTGNNGCGATTGCCCAACGGTAAAGTTTCGAAGGTCTTAAACGCTCAGAGCGCCTTTACTTAGTCTAAGGAGAGAGTTGGATTGAAGCAGACATTAGACCGACCCACTAAGGTAGAGGTTCTTACCCTAAAGACAGATGACGTCGAAAATACAGGCGTGAGCTTGGCGAAGAATGGAGCCGTATTCCTGGGCTTGAACTCCACCGACGACAAGGAGAGTTTCTATCTTCTGCAGGGACAGCTCATCCTGGTCACCAAAAGAAACTGATTAAACAGGTCTTTCGCTCAGACCAAGGACCTACCGCAAGGCCGGACTGCATGCACCAGAGCGCAGTTCGTGCCCGAACAGAAAATGTCCTACGTAGCTCATTTTGAATTTAGGATCAACAGCAGATCCCGCATAAGCCAAGCCGAGGATTCGTTAATATTCTGCTCTTTGACCGCGTTGAACAGATTGCACACGTTGAGGAGAAAAATGTGAAAGCGATTCGAGTTAGGGAGTTTGGCGGCCCTGAAGTCATGCGGCTTGAGGAGATGCCGGATCTGCATCCCGGTCCCGAGCAGGTCGTGATTCGCGTGAAAGCCATAGGAGTCAATCCTACGGATACTTACACTCGAACAGGCGTGTATTCGAGAAAAACCATGTTACCGTACACTCCTGGAATAGATGCGGCAGGCGTCGTAGAATCCATCGGCGAGCATGTGACCGACTTAAGAATTGGCGCACGAGTCTACACCTCGGGTACATCGAGTGGAACGTACGCGGAACAAGCGTTGTGTGAGAAATACCAAGTTCATCCGTTGCCCGAGAAAGTTACGTTCGCCCAGGGCGCGGCAGTGAATGTTCCTTACGCCACTGCATATCGAGCGCTCTTCCAACTCGCCAAGGCTATACCAGGGGAGACTGTCCTCATTCATGGCGCGACAGGCGGAGTCGGCATAGCTGCAGTACAGTTGGCGCACGCTGCAGGAATGAAAGTGATTGGAACAGGTGGCACTGAAAGAGGAAGAACCCTAGTCAGCCAACAAGGCGCTCATCACGTGTTAGACCATCATGCCTCAGACTTTCTGGATCAGATCCAGACACTGAGCGCGGGTCACGGGGTTGACGTGATTCTTGAGATTCTCGCCAACGTAAACCTCGACAAAGACCTGAGAGTTCTGGCCATGCGTGGACGCGTCGTCGTAATTGGCAGCCGGGGTAGGATAGAGATTGACCCGCGAGATGCGATGACCCGTGATGGAGCGATTCTGGGTATGCTTCTCTTCAACATCACGATGCAAGAAGCAGCCGTCATTCACAGTGCTCTCGGCGCAGGCCTAGAAAACGGCACGCTGCGCCCAGTTGTGGGGAAAGAGCTGCCCCTGACGGATGCGCCGCGTGCCCACCGTGAAATAATGGAGCCTGGAGCGTACGGCAAGATAGTTCTGATTCCATGATCATTAGATGGCAGGCTCCTCAATTGACCTACTGAAAGAAATGGAGTGGGAAAGTATCTCTTACTTGCGCAGGTAGTCGTCCGTCCCTTTCAACCAGTCCTCTCTTATCGGGCTGAAGGCGTCTAGATCTAGTGTATCCTCAAGGGCGACCGCGCTATGCTCGACTCCTGATGGGATGTTAAGGACATCACCCTCGTTCAGGGTCACCTCCTTGTCTTGGAGACGGAACGTCAGAGAGCCGCTTAGAATGTAGGTCATCTGTTCACTCTCGTGAGAGTGTGCGGCGATCACGCAGCCCTTCTTGAGGAAGATTTGGGCAAGCATAATCTTCTTGCCGGAGATGAATTTGCGCCCTAATTTTTCAGTCAATTTCTCTGTCGGAATCTTACTCCAACTGTAAAGACTCATTGAAATCACTGAATCAAACATAGTCTGATGGACGTGGAAAATAAATCGAGCTGACGCCCAGATTTCTCTTAGCGCAGTTCGGCACTAGAGGTTTTTAGGGGTACTTCTGCTAACCACAAACACAGGAGATAGTTGCGCGTATGTGCGTGCGCACCAATAGATGCCCCCGGGTCTTTTTTCGGATGATTTAGACCTCAAGACAAGAGTCTATGTATGACCCTGCAGACGGACCGATGAGTCTGTGCTCTTGCTAAATAGATGAGAACTCCGAAGTCGCTGTGGAGTAGGCGGAAGCTGATCTATTCTCTTGTGTGCGCATCCGAAGGCTCCTCCGAATTGTGGCCATCTGATGTGTATCAGGACTAGCGTTCAATTTTGAATCCGATCTTCACTACTGCTTGGAATTGGCTCACTTTACCGTCCTGAATGTTTCCTCTGAATGAAGTTGCTTCAAACCATTGCATTTGCTTGACGGTTTTTGCTGCCTCATCAATTGCGTTTCGTACGGCATCGGCAAAGCTCTCCTTCGATTCGCCAACTACCTCGATAACTTTCCAAACCAAATCATTCACCTCCGCAGACCAACGGTTTCATGATCACTCATGTCCCATATTTCTCTGTGTGGCACTAAGAATCTGAACTGTCAGTTCTCGTGTGTGCATTTAGTGGTGCGAGCATTGTAATTTTGAAAGTTCATTTTATTCGATCAAGGACTTGACTGTTGAGATGACTTTGTCGATCTGTGCGGTTGAGAGGTTTGGCTGGATTGGCAGCTGGAAGACGGATTTGCAGATCCTCTCGGCTCTGGGAAAATCGCCTTCTCTGAAGTTGTAGTGCGCTTGATAGTAGGGCTGTAAGTGGATGGGTCTTGGCCATGCAATGTCCGCCTCCACTCCTTGCTCATTCAATTTCGATACGAGTTTGTCTCTGCTGATATTTGCCTTCTTCTCATCCAAGGTTACCGCAAACATGTACCAAGCATGTTCGAAGGGATCACTTACACGCTGGAAGCCAAGAGAGTCAAGTCCGCTCAGATCTTCCAGGAGCCTGATCGCATGCGCTCTTCTTCTTTCTTTCAGCTCATCAATTTTCGGAACCTGGACTAATGCTGTCGCAGCGGATATCTCGAGCATTCTATAATTGTACCCTAGGATCGTTTGATTGTACTTCGAAACCTGTCCTTGATTACGAAAAATGCGCATGTACGAGTCTAAAGCATCGTCATTGGTCGTTACGAATCCCCCCTCTCCTGAATGCATGTTCTTGGTCGCGTACGTACTGAAACAGGTTAGGGTTGAAATGTTGCCCACTTTTCTCTTCTGATAGGACGCTCCTATAGCCTCAGCCGCGTCCTCGATCACGGCTATTGAATGTAGCCGGGCGATTGAGCCTATTGCGAAAAGGTTTGCAGGGAGACCGTACACGTCGACGGGTTCTATACCGATTGTATTTTCACTAATTTTCGATTCGATCAATCCGTCGTCAATGTTGAAGGTCTCTTCGTCCACGTCCACAAAGACTGGTTTGCAGCCAGCGTGAACTATCGCGTTGGCAGTTGCTGAGAAGCTGAGTGGTGTGGTTATTACTTCCGGTGTACTCGTAGTCGTACTGCTTTTTGCCGCAGCTAACGCAGTATGAATAGCAGCGGTTCCCGAATTGACGGCCACGGCGTGCTTCGATCCAATGTACTTCTCAATCTCTTCCTCAAATTTCCTAACGTAAGCGCCCTGAACCAGTCTGCCAGAGCGTAGTACCGATACCACAAGTGACTCGATTTCCGGATCATTGTACGGTTGAGCTATTCGAATTTTGTCCTCGACCAATTGTCTTCATTGATCTGCAGTTCCGCTTGGAACCTTATAGGCGCTCACTCCAGGTACGATATTCCCCAGATCGCGATCCTCGCAGGGTCTGCGGGATTCTGCGTCTGCACACCAAGAGGCCCGCAAACAAAGAAACTGCGAATACGCGAAGCGTCAGAGGGAGGAGATTCGGCCCGAACTCTCACAGTTTCTCCAGCGGGTGCACGTGTCACTTGCCGAAAGATGCGGAGAATGAATTGAAACTCAAGAACAATGACAGAATGAAGCCAAAGCCAGCAAGAATCCTAGCGAAGTGAACTCCAGATAGCTGTTCTACCACAGATCGACTCAGCGGGAGCACGGCAAGAAGGTCGCAAGCCTACGGTGCGATACTGTTGATGGGTGGCGTCTTGCGAAGAGATAATTATGTCTGGTGACTATCTCTTGGTATGAGAGGTTACGTTCTGCTTAAGACGAAACCGGGAACTTCTGAAGAGGTTATAAGATCTCTAAGAGAGAGGCTTCTGAAGAGCGTTGTCACAGCAGATTCGGTATTTGGCACTTTTGACGTCATACTGGTGATTGAGGCGAAAGATCTTGAAGAGTTTGGCGACGTACTCTATCAGGTCATAGAGAAGAACCCCAATACCATTCGTACTGAAACCTGTGTTGTACTTCCTTCAGGTGAATAAAATGGCTGTAGTAGCATACGTGTTGGTCAAGATGAAACCTGGCACGTCGAAGGAGATTGTTGGCTCAAGGCTAATCAGAGGGGTTCAGATGGCGCACAGCGTCCTAGGAGGATATGATGCAGTTCTTGTGGTTAAGGCAGATGACTTGCAGCATCTTTCCAAAATCATCTACGATGTCATCGAAAAACATCCAAACGTAGTCGCCACGGAAACCTTGCTTGCGCTTTTCTACCCCCCACGAGAGGAGAAACGAGAGAAAGCTGAGAAGGCTCCAAGTGTAATTTCATACCACTGCCCGAGTTGCAATAACCTTGTCGAGGTAGGAGCGACGTTCTGTCACTTTTGCGGATTCAAATTCTAAAAATAACATTCGAACGCACTAGTTACGCCAAGGACAGTTTGGCAGTATCAGTACTGAAGTCGCGGTTCGGTTGTTATCCTTCGCCTGACAGAGAGCGATCTTCTGATGGTACTGGGCATATCGTGCGCACCATTAGTACCACACACACTTTTCAACGAAAGCTCGCTACGCTCGCAAAATGATCTTTTTGTGGGATTATGCGGTCTGGTAGTGATTGGGCGGTCAACGGAGATGTCGACAGCTATTGACTCGTCCTGATAGTCTTGGGTGCGTCCAGAACGATGGAGGTTAAGGTGTTCCTTATGCCCGGTATTTTTAGAATACTGTTCTTCAGTAAGTCTCGAATCTCATCCATGTCCGTCCCTGATACGAGTGACACGATGTCTGAGTTGCCCGTCACCTCGTAGAGCTCTTCAATGTTCGGCAACTTGGTTAGAGCGGTTACAACTTCGGTTTTGGAGTGTGAATCCACAAGAATGTCTACGAAAGCGAGAAGCCGTGTCAATTTTGATCTTCAACCTAACTTGTTCAGTTCTTCCTGCGCCGCGGTTCTGAGCTGTTGAGTTTGCATGACGCTAAGCTTTTGCTTCTTGAACATAATGGATACCTGATTTGTCAAGCCCTGTAGTTGTTCGAGCAGGAGGCAACTGCACCCTTGCTCGCGGCTGCAGCCGCACACGTAGTTGGGCGATTGAAACGCTGCATCCATGAGCAGAGGATATCCGCGCCGTCGCCTGTTGATGACGTAGTAGCCTGTACCCACAGCGATCCAAAGCATTACCATGCTTAGCGCAACCATGGTGTCCGTGGATGTTGTGCCGCCCGCTTCGAGGCTCAGGTAGACCACTGCGGCCAACATGAACAGGTTCGCCGAGAACCCTGCGGCGGGTATGAGTTTGTGCTGGAGGAAGCGCGAGCCTTTCCGATCAAGAAAAGCGATCAGCGCTATCAGGTTTGT
>PMBQ01000279.1 GCA_003152955.1 Candidatus Bathyarchaeota archaeon | reverse complement strand
GACGCCGCCGCCGGGTTAATCACGGGAAATCAACCCATCGACGCGATGAGTTGACGAAATCAGGCTAAGGCTTTCGCGCCAATATAAGCATATTGCTGTCAAAACACGTGAACAGGTGCAAATTTGCTGTATCGAAACCCATAGAACGGGTCGAGATCAATTCCTGAACACTCAGCAATAAATGTGGTAGCTTCTTGACGAGAACTATCGTCGACGTGATCATTCAACATGCGAAACAATTGGTGACCGTGTCGGGACATAGCTTGAGTCCTGCAATCGGATTGGAAATGGAAGATCTCAGAATTCTCGAAGACGGCGCCGTGGCAATAGCTGACGGAAGGATTGTTGCAGTAGGAAGAACCAGCGAAGTATTAGCGGAACACTCCGGTAAATTGACCATCGACGCGTCCAACAAAATCGTGACACCCGGTTTCGTTGACGCCCATACACACATCGTGTTCGCTGGATCGCGCGAAACAGAATTAGAGTTGAAAATCAGAGGAGCGGGATATCTTGAGATATTGCAGCGAGGCGGAGGAATCCTCCGAACCGTTCGGGACACTCGCGCTGCAAGCAAAGATGAATTGCTTCGGATCTGCAAGGAACGAAGTGAGACCCTCTTGCTTCATGGAACAACGACAATTGAAGCGAAGAGCGGTTACGGACTCACTCTGGAAGACGAGATCAAATCACTTGAAGTAATAAGAGAACTAAACGATCAAGGCCCACTCAGCATGATCCCCACATTTCTAGGAGCCCACTCGGTTCCACCCGAATATCAAAACAGAGTCTCCGAATATGTGGCACAACTCTGCAACAGCTGGATACCACAAATCGCGAAAAGCCAACTCGCAAGATTTTGCGATGTTTTCTGTGAGAGAGGAGTTTTTGAAATCGAGGATTCGCGCAGGATCCTCGAATCCGGCAAGAGGGCTGGATTGCTGCCGAAGATTCATGCGGATGAACTCTATCCGTTAGGCGGCGCTGAACTTGCGGCCGAAGTGGGCGCAGTGTCAGCGGACCACTTGACGTTCGCGTCAACGGCAGGGCTTGAGCAGATGAAGCGAGCGGGTGTAATAGCTACATTGCTGCCTGCAGCACCGCTCATACTCATGTCGGATAAGCATGCTAACGCAAGGAAGATGATCACGGAAGGCGTGCCGGTTGCTTTGGGCAGCGACCTGAGTCCCAGCTGCTGGGTAGAGAACTACCAATTCATTATCGCGCTCGCATGCTATGAACTCAGGATGACCCCTGCGGAAGCAATTATGGCCGCGACCATTAATGCAGCGCACGCGGTACGGATGGCGCATGAAATCGGAAGCATAGAAGTTGGGAAGAGAGCGGATCTGATAGTCCTCGATGCAGCTGACTTCAGATTCTTGGGCTACCGTTTCGGAACGAACATGGTCAACACGGTTGTGAAGAATGGAAGGGTAGTTGTTGAGAGCGGCCAGTTGGTTCAGTAGAATCAGTTTGCTAAAGTTAAAATCCGGTAGCAATCGAGTATTCCTTGATCGACCTTGTTGAAGAACAAGCCCACAGTCACGTCAGTTATGGGCAAGGCGCTTCATTGTAGGAACTGGCAGATTGAAGGCGCCTACAGGATGCTTCACAACGTTCTGGATCCCGAGGTGGCGAAAGACCCTGACAATCTGATCGTCTACGGCGGGACAGGCAAGGCCGCTCGATCTTGGGAATGCTTTGACAAGATCACACAGACATTGCGCGAAATGCAACCGAACGAAACTCTTCTGATTCAGAGCGGAAAACCTGTGGGATTGTTCGAAACACACGAGTACGCTCCGCGCGTATTGATTTCAAACGCGATGCTCGTGCCAAAATGGGCTACGTGGGACTACTTCTACGAGCTGGAGCAAAAAGGTCTGATAATGTACGGACAGATGACGGCAGGGTCTTGGGCGTTCATAGGGACTCAAGGGATCCTTCAGGGCACCTATGAGACACTAGCCTCCGTGGCGAGCAAACATTTTGACGGCTCACTCAAAGGACGAATGGTTCTGACAGCTGGCCTTGGAGAGATGGGAGGCGCCCAACCGCTCGCGGTTACTATGAACGACGGCATCGCGTTGGTCGTTGAAATTGACAAGGCTGCTATCGATCGCAGGTTGAAGTATGGTTACGTGGAGAAATGGACTGACGATCTTGATGACGCATTGAAGATCATCCGAACTGCTAAGGAGTCCGGGGACAGTGTGAGTATTGCTTTGCTGGGCAATGCGGCGGATGTGCACCCCGAACTTGTCAAGCGCGGGATAATCCCTGACATTGTGACTGATCAGACTTCGGCGCATGACCCGTTGCATGGCTACTATCCGTCTGGGCTGAGCAAAGAGGAGGCGGACAGATTGAGAAAATCGAATCCGAAGGAGTACCTCCGTAGAGCCATGGAGAGCATCCACGTCCAGGTGAAAGCCATGGTTGAAATGATGCAGAAAGGCGCGATCACTTTCGAATATGGCAATAACATAAGGCAACAAGCCTTCGATAATGGGTTAAGAGAGGCGTTCAGCTTCTCCGGATTCGTTCCCGAATATATTCGCCCGATGTTCTGTGAGGGACGCGGGCCGTTCAGGTGGACCTCTCTGGTCGGAGACCCACAAGACATTTTCACAATCGATGAAATGATAGTGAATGAGTTCGGCTATAACAAGGGCCTCGTGCGCTGGATCGAGAAAGCACACGCCCAAGTGAAGTTTCAAGGATTGCCAGCTAGAGTTTACTGGTTGGGGTATGGGGAACGGGCGAGATTCGGAAAGATAGTGAATGATATGGTTGCTTCAGGAAAGTTGTCCGGTCCGATATGGGTTGGGAGAGATCACTTGGATACTGGCAGCGTTGCTTCACCCAGAAGAGAGACTGAGAATATGATGGATGGGTCGGACGCGATCGCTGACTGGCCGATACTGAACGCGCTACTGAACGCGGTTGCAGGAGCAACGTGGGTTTCTGTTCATCACGGTGGAGGTGTTGGAATCGGCTACAGTATTCACGCGGGCATGTGCCTCGTACTCGACGGGTCCAAGGAGATCGAGGAGCGGGCTAGACTTGTGCTGACGGCAGACCCAGGAATTGGAGTTGTGAGGCACGCAGACGCGGGTTATGAAACGGCTAAGCGGGTGGCAAGGGAGAAGGGCATCAAAATGCCTATGCTTGATCCTTCGAAATCTACACAGTGAAATTGTAACCCGTACTGTATCCGCCTGAGCGTTGCCTAGAGTATAGCAGCCCCAAAACTAGACCGCTGATGAGTCCGAAAAAGTGCGCGTAGATATTCACACCAAGTCCTGAGCTCATGATGAACACGAAGGCCGCGTATAGTAACGCGGCACCCATTTGTCGCACTTGTCTAGCGATTGCTACATAGGAGCCGACGAGGCCGAAGATTGCTCCTGACGCTCCTCCCGACAGGGTTGCTGGCGGTAATAGGAATAGGGACATCACGTTGCCTAGCAAGCCAGAGGCGAGGTAGATCGTCAGGTAGCTAGCTGTGCCGAATCGAGTCTCGTTTATGCGGCCGAGATAGTACAATCCAAACATGTTGAAGATGATATGAGTGAAACCAAAGTGCACGAACATTGACGTGAAGAGTTGCCAGTACGCACCTTGATACACGGCCTGACTGGTCTGCGCCATCAGTTGGCAGACCAGTGAATTGCAGTCCCCAATGTCTCCGCTGAGAAGCATTACAATGAACACTATGATATTCAGAACGATCAGAAGGTTTGTTGGTGATGAGAGGAAGCCTCTCTGCTGCCCGTACTGTCCGTAATTGAAACTCATTTGGCTCACGTTCGAGGAAGCTTCGTTGCGCATTCGTTTTCGCCGCATATTAAAGAGACCGCAATTCCCAGGAGAGGACATGACGGCGTGTTACCATCGTCATTGAAAATTCGCTGGGCGTACCCCAAGCTGCTGAAATTTTCCATAATGCTTGTTTATTGCATGATATTTGAGTGGGTGTAGGGTTGGCGAGTTGGTGAGCGACTCCGGATCCCACGTGGGGGTCTGAGGAAACTCCATCCACGAGGCGGGAGCGTAGCACTGTGAGGTGCCGGTCGAGAGGTCGGGTAAAGGCGCAGAAAGAAACCTCTGTCAGCCGCGGACGATGATGCGCTTGCGTTGAGGAGGCTGGCGGTAAGGGTGAAAAGCCAACCTACGCCGTGAAAGGGATAATAGGCGCCCGTGAAAACCGCCTGAGGCGCGGGTATCC
>PMBQ01000024.1 GCA_003152955.1 Candidatus Bathyarchaeota archaeon | reverse complement strand
GCAAGAACTGGTCCGCCGCACGTCAAAACCACACCGAGCAGAATGAGGAGAAATGCCGTCCGCGCTGTATCTGCATTGCGAATAATCATATCGCCCCCCTCCCGGGAAATCGGCACGCACACTTTCGCGTGCGTGCCTTAGAACCCGACACCGAGAACCATAAGGATATTCATACCCTCTTCCTTATTCAGGATCGTCTGCGAAAGCATGTCATCCTCACTGCTTTCGATCCTCGCACTGAGACAAGCTCGCCGTCCGAGCGGTGCATTCACTGTCAAACCTGTCTAATAGCCAGTATAGTCGAGCGCCCTCGTTACGTCACAGTATCCGAATGGAACCAGATCGAACCGGACGGAAGCAATCGAAATCCCCAGAGCATCATAGGCTCCCCCTACACGAATGAGGTCGACATATCCTGTTCGATTCGCTCCGAATGAGTCCAGCCCGGTTCCCACGTCAACCCGAAGGCCGTCGTCCTCGCGGAAGACCCCTGCCACGTGCAGTTCGGATTGCAGAAAAAGCCCCCGAATCGTCGGAAAGAGAAAGAAATCCGGCGGTGAAACCGAGGATCCGTTGGGGAGTTTGAAGGAAATGTTCGGAACGCCTTCGTCCCCGCCCCGCAGGTATCGGGCCACCGCCCGAACGGAGTTCCAAGTCGAAGCGCTGGCAAAGAAGGCCAGCGCCGAGCTCAACAGCCAATCATCGCGGGAAAACGCTATTCCCAGCTCCTGCATATGCCCCGCATAACCTACTATGTCATTGTCATGTATAACGACTTGACGTCCCTGGGGCCAGAGATCAATCTGGTCGTGTCCATTCAAAAGGTTGTAGGAGAACTCGTAAACATGGTTGGCGATCAGACTTACTGCTCGTTGGGGCATCATTCGACCATCGCACGCTGAAAGCCGTGACACAAGCTGGGCATCGAGCTCATTCTGAATCAAACCCGCGGCGCTGATCCGCGTCTGGCGTCGAACCACCTCGAGGCCTGCTGTCCCCGTATCGTGGATGCTCATGATCTCCTGGTCAGTATAGTAGTCAGTCCAATGATTCAAGACTAACCTCGGCACCAGATGAGACCAGTCGCTTAGATCTATCCATAGGTGCGGCGTCCCTCGCACGACATCGAACTCATGAGCGATTTCGTGACTATAGTAGCTAGCCGCATTCGTCAGGTAACCACTTAAGGATAGGAGTACGACTCTCCCCGCGAGTGAACTCTCGAGATGGCGCTCCGCTCCGAGCTTTTGTATTCCCGCGCAACCAAGTTCGGCCGCGGAGAACCATAGAAGGGTGTTCGCTTCGTAGCCCCTGAGAGGATTGGCAAAAGGAACAAGAAGAAGGGAACGACTGGCTTCCCGGCCCTCACCGAGTGCCGTTTCGCAGGCGCCCGATGCAGGGCATAGCTGCCCAAAGCCGACTACGAAACAGATCAACACCGCGGATTTGAGTTTCATTTCGCCTTTTCCGGTTGTTCGAACACCGTGCCAAGATCCGCGTATAGCCTCCTCAAGTTCTCGGAGAAGGCACTGTCTGGCAGACGCTCAAGGTCCTGACTCGTGCATCCTGCCGTCTGATACCGGGTATACGCAATCGCCAGCAGCTGCCCTCCCACATGACGTGCTGTCTCCTTCGCGATCGAGTTGGCCGAAATAGAACCGCTCGCGATGCGGATAACATCCTCTGCAGAGATGCTCTTCACCTGCCTTTGCACGCTCGTCAGGCGAGTCTCGTTGGAGCAACCGATAGTAAACAATGCTAGAAGAGCAAGCAAACTGACCAATTTCAACATCATCTACCGACCTCCACCGTTGTTAGAAATCAATTGAGACGTTTCTCGGTCCCTATGAACTGTCGCGCAAATAAGTGAACAGTGTTTCTGGCCTGATCTCCAAACTGTCCGTCCAGTATCTCGTCAAGAACATAGCCGCCATCAAACATCACCTGTCTCGATCCATCGCTTGGCACGTCTATGTCGATTCTCTTTCCGGAAACGGAAACTGAAACTACTCCCTCTTCAATCATTTTGCTGACACACCTCGATACTTCATCGCTGAGAATCGCTTGAAGATCGGAGCCGTATTCTCCACGCAGGACCTTCGCCGATATCTCGTCAAGGCTGAGACGGACGTCGGATGTTCCGACACACCCTTGTGAGCCACTAGTCTGCGGAGGAGGAGGCGGCGGGGGCGGGTTCTCCGGCTCTGTAGGCGCCGCCTTAGTGGGGCGCACGGGGTTCTCTCGATTACCGCACGCGAGAAACTGACCCATGAGGAAGCCACAAAGACATAAGACCAACATAACTCTACGGGTACTGTGCATTCTTTCCTCCTTTCGATCTGCAACAATCTATTGAAAAGATGCTCAGTCAGCTCCGATGGGCTTCTCTTTTCTTGCACAGGGATACCATGCATCACCTCCCTCCCTCTTGATTCACAGCTCTCTCATACCGCATCGCCTATGCCGTGGAGGGGTCATCATCGCCATACCCGAATCCAAACTGTTTGCCGGCTCGGTCCAAGTTCATGTAGAAGAACGTGGTGTTTATCACGTTGACCTACGGCTAGTGTTACGACAACCGATTCAGATCGATGGGCCAGATTTCCTGCCAACCAACCGCGCGTCCACCAACAGTTGTCTTTTGATTTACATTGTATTTTTGCCGACACGAGCGATTCGCGTCAACGAAAAGTTTGTTTACGTAGGTAATCAAAAGGTTACATTTATTATCGCAATTGACCTTACACTCATCCTCGCCGCCACGTTCGACTCGGATTGACAGTCGGCACCTGAGCCTTCTGTTATCATCGTTCTTCGCCGTGGTAAGCCTTTGTAATCTCGGGGAAGGTCAAATGACCACATCTCCTTCTATTCCATCCGAAGAACCTAACTTCTTTGCGACGATTTCACAGTTCCATTTAGCCCAGATCCACGGATAAGCGGTCGGCCAGAGTGGTTCGGGACGATTTAGATGATACGACGGTGGGTGATTTGATTCCAGCAGAGATATTGATGAGCATTGGGAT
>PMBQ01000416.1 GCA_003152955.1 Candidatus Bathyarchaeota archaeon | reverse complement strand
GAGAAAGGGAAAGGCCGCCCCGGATGGACGGCCTCACACAGGGTGCTCACCTACACCACTGATCTATTCAGACGCAACTGGCCTGATCACTATCAAAGATCCCGGCCGCTTACACGATATACTCGAACGCTGCGCTCATCGATTGGGTTATCTTTTGGAAGAAGATCATCAGAAAGAGCTAGATCAATCAGTTCGTCGTATTTCTCGGCCTGTAAGAGTAAAGAAGGCAATATCTCAGAGACGTAGGAATACACATAAGCTAATGGCTTGAGGCGTGTAACGTAAGAGGCTATTTGGTCTACTGTTGCAGAGAATTTTTCTCGAAACCAAGTTTCTGTTGGCTCGTCTCTAAACTGTACTGAGGCATCTGAAAGCCAAAGCGGACGCCCTAAATCTGCGACAAAGCTCTTGATGGTCGCTTCTTCTACTTCGGAGGCTGTAGCAAGTACACTTATCGGAATAAAGGGGGGCAAATTCGCGAGGCTAAGGCAAATTGCATCAATATGGCCTTGATAATCGGCCGGGAATTTTTCTTTGACATTTAAGATAGTGGAAGCAAGTTGCGCCTCAATTTGCTCTTGAACTGTAGTGCCCGAAGGTCCAAGACTAGCTAAGGTTTCTGTAACAGTGCCAAATCCCAAACTTCGGGCATTTGCCTGCACGCGAGGATTACCGCCACTAGCCAATCGATGGAACTCTAGTCCATCGGCATCGGTTGCTTGTGGAAAGCGTCTTCTAAGATGAATGAGAGTTTCTTCCTCAGAAAACGGCTTTAACTCTAGTTGAGGAATAGTATTGGAAGGTTGGAGAAGATGGATTCGTTCGGTTCTGCAGAGTGCAACAAGTCGGCAACCTTCAGGCAGCGACTCACGCAATAGTTCATGAACAAAACAAGGCTCGCCCAACTCTTTTGCAGCCATTTCCGCATTATCAGCTGCATCGATCAAAATCACTAGAATTGCGCTTCCGTTTGCTTCCTTAAGAGATTTAATGGCTTGGCGAAGCCGCGCCAGAAAACTTCTTATAATTCCATCTTCCAGTGAAGTAGGTAGGGCTATCAAGGGATCACATAGTCCGTGAGCTGCCAATTCATTCGCTACTTGGACAAGCGCATCACGGTGACGATGTCGTGGCTCACTTCGATTTCGGTATCGACCACCTCCGAAACAATCGTAAACAATTCCTAATGAGCCTAATGGTAATGAATATGCTATTTGACGAGCAAAAACTGACTTTCCAACACCACCTGTAGAGTGGATTATTATGGGCGTCGAAGCTCTGAGAATGTGATCCAGTAGTTCCCGATGTTGTTTTCGTTGAATAGCATTATCTAACTTTTCGAACTCTGGTAGCGCAGGATACAACTCTCTTTCGGAAGTAACCCCAAAACGCTTAAGAATATCCTCACGAAGAATTCGCCCGTTTGAATTGGGTAGTGCCTTCTCCTGAACTAGATTAATGATGCTATCAATAAGTGCGCTTTCAACAGTTCCAGCAAGCAGCTGTGAAATCTCAGCATGAAGTTGGTACCGTTGCGCATCATAATCTCCCTCTCCGTCAGCGAACTTAAGCGAAGAACAGAATTTGACCAGATCCCCGTTCTTCAAATCAGTGTATCTTTCAAGAGTGCTCTGAAAGCGCGTATTTACAATACCGTTACTTGCAACGGTAAGAATATTTCGCTTGAAACTTTCAGCAATTGGTCTGTTAGTAACAATTGAGAAAGTTACGGTTGGAGGATTGGGGTCTTCATTATCGCCAATGAAATGTTCGGAGTATCTTTTTGCAAATCCTTTAATCGTATCTTCCAGATCACTTAAGTCGAAGGGCTGTTCTTTCCTTACAGTGGTATGCTTCAGCTGGAAATATGCAATTTCTTGCGAATCTTTTTCTGCCGAATCTGAATATTCTGCCACGTCGATAACGTACTCGCCAGCTAATTCCTGTTCCTTAGATCCAGATCCCTCAATTACGATGTAACTTAGTAGAGATTTGGGATATATCATTCTGAGGCAACGACGCGCGGCCCAACGATAATGAAAGGCGTCGCCAGCTCTTGAATACCGTACAAGTTCGTTTTCCATGATTTTCAGGTGCTTCAAAATTCTTTTGACGGCTTAAACCATACTTGCTTATTCTTCTGCGCGTCAACTTTGAGTTTCTGATAAAGTGATTTCCAAGCCGCTGAATTAGCACAAATGTGAATTGTACCTTCCAGAACTCCAGATAAAACCGTCCAACGCTTTGATGTCTGCTGCGTGTAAGCTCTTTATATCACCGCTCTGTCAGACTAGCAAGCGGCGACGCTTCGCAATCAAGATGCAATAGTTCGACAGTCTCGTTTTGCGGTAGCGCGTAATGCCTCTTGGTGTTACACCCATCACTGGGCGTTTGATGCTGGTCTGTTTGCGTTCACCTCGGATTATACAGTGCTGCTTGGCCCACTGGTGCACCGTGCTGACATCCGCAAGTAAGGCGTGGCGTCAACGAATCTGCATCGGATCAACGGATGGGCAGCGGATGGGTGAGGCGCAGACCTCGGAGGTTTTCACCATCCGGCGCGCTTTGCCTGATCGATTGCAGCGTGTGTCAATCCGCAGGGCCTGACCGTCAGGTGTAAACCTTCGAGGTCTTGATGCCGCCGAGTGCGCGTCCGCTTCAAAGTCCGCTGATGGCCTTGCTGCCGCCCCTTATCCATAGTGGCGGCGAGGTGAGGCAGCGCCAAAGAGAATTGCTCCTACACCGCGATGTCTTCCAACTTCACACCGTGACCGGCCCGCAGACTTTGCCGCGCCTGTTCAACCCGCTGCAAGAACGCCGGATCATGTTCGAGCCGATATTCAAACCA
>PMBQ01000062.1 GCA_003152955.1 Candidatus Bathyarchaeota archaeon | reverse complement strand
ACTCTTGCAAGACCAGTCTCGCTTCCTCAGCCTTCTCCGAATGAGCCACTACTCTCAATTTTTCAATGACCTGTCGTTTCTCGCAGTAGGGACATGTTCGCGTTTTCTTGTCAGATGTGGCTAGGAGAATGCGGTTGCAATTCGAACATTCTACCACGAGGTAGTGTCTCTTCGGTTTCGACACTCGCGATCATCACTTCATTTCAGGTAACGGTCAAGCAAACCTTCGCGCTCCAGTTNNTCGATCTTGATTCTTTTCATAGGTTCACCTAAGATAGACCTCTGCGCAGAAGCTACGCAGCCCCGTATATTACGACTTGAGGTGTCGATTTGAATCACTTTTCGCCAACCAAAGTACTTGACTCCTGCACTCAAGCATGAGTCAACAATCTCCGCCAGCACATTTTCACGTATTTTGTTGGCCTTCCATCTCTTGTCTCGCAAGCGGCCTTCGAGGATTCTCGGATGACAACGTAACACAAAGACCTGCTTCACCATCTCTCTAGAAATGATCTCCTCCGGAATATGAGTGTCAACAACGCTAAAGCCGTGCATCGTTCCTAGCTCTCGTTTTAGGCTGGCGCGAGTTTTCGGCACATCCATGATCTTTGTTCGCCGCTCCCGATCAACTCCTCTGTACAACCTGTGTTTAGATACGTGCTGGGTAACGTTCAGATAGTTCGCTCCGATAGTTTTCGCAAGCTCCCTGGCACAGGTCGTTTTGCCAGTTCCTGGTGTTCCCGTCACAATGATGACCGTTTGCATTTTCCTGTCACCGACATTTGGCGTCCAACTTGTTCGGGCTTCCACTTGTTTCTTGTTGGTGCAAGTATTCGCGGATTCCATCTTTGATGAGCTTATAGAGTTCTGGGTAAGGGACTGCTGTCGGGTTCGTCACATTCTCCATTTCCAGATGCTTAGTGATGAACGTCAGGAAGTGTTCGCTATCAGGATTGATATTCTGTGAGTATAGTTGGAACATTCGCACAATCCGTGCACTCGCCTGGGCTATGTACGTAGAGTCTGTTGTCGGCAATTGTGCGCACTTCAAATGGAAACAGTACGCCGCTCCAACCTATCTGAAAACCTCGTTGAGCCTGTCGTGTTCCTTACTGCTCATCTGCCACCCAACAGCGCCAGCGTTCTCTCTTACGTGCTTGAGAGATACTGCTTTTGGAATAGCGACGACTGGTTTCTTTGCGAGTAACCAGTTCAGGGCCACCTGCGTTCTAGTTCTGTGATATTTTGAGCAGATTTCATCAAGAACATGCCAGCGTTCACCACGTCCGCCTTTCGCTATCTGCCCCTTCGCGACAGGCGTGTAGGCGATTATTGTGATATGCTCCTTCTCCGCGTAGGAGAGTAGGTCTGCTTCGATCGACCTGTCAAGCAGGTTGTACTCGACTTGATTGGAAGTCCAAACGACCCTGGGATAGAGCGTTTTGTGCTTCTCTGGTCTGTTGAACTGAGAAGTTGCTAACGCCGATATGATGAATCTTTCCTTCCGCAGCTAGATGTTCCAGTGCTTTGATCGTTTCAGCGATCGGGATATTGTCGTTGGGCCAGTGGACTTGGTAGAGGTCGACATAGTCAGTCTCTAGTCTTTTGAGACTGAATTCGCAGGCCCTGATAACATCATCGTAATGCAGATGTTCGCGCGAGACTTTACTGGCGATGAATACATTATCCCTTTGAGATTTCACCGCCTTGGCAACTATCTCTTCGGAATGACCGTGCCCGTACATCTCCGCAGTGTCTATGAAGCGCATCCCCAACTCAATTCCAAGTTGTAGGGCATGCACGCTTTCAGCATCGCCACTCGTGGATGGGCTGAAGCCGCCTCCTATCTCCCAAGTTCCAAGACCTAGCATTGGAATCTTGTGACCACTTTTTCCTAATTCTTTGAACTCCACGTCTTACGCGACCTAGATTCTTGTCGTCTCGTCAAGTATTGTCATGGCTCGCCTTTCAATTTGTTTGGTGGTACCATAGTCCGCAAGCCTCGTTTTCGCGACGACGAATGACGCCACCGCAGACCCAACGGCAGCCGACCAGAGTAGATCATTTGTCCGATCCCACGTAACAAGGAAGGCTCCGAGGAGCGCGTCTCCTGCCCCCGTGGGATCACGAACGGGTGTTGGATGAGCGGGAAGATTGAACATCCCGTAATCTCTTGACCACACAATTATTCCTAGTGGGCCTCTCGTCAATAGTACAATGCTAGGTCCAAGTGTGGTCAGTTTCCTGTTCGACCACCTTGCCCCGATGATTGCAGGGAGCTCATTTTCTGATATCTTTAGAACTTCAATTCTCCTCAAGAGCGAGTGATCCCTCCATTTCTGAGCGTAGACGTTGCCCCCCGAATCTAATTGGCGAAGATATCCCTGCGGATCCAAACCGACCACCGAATTGCTCCTTGTCAAACGACGTGCGAGAGAGGGAGAGATCTCATGGAGTACTGGTCCTATGTGGATTGCCGAACAGGGCGGAAACTTCAACAGGTCCTCGTCGTTGATTGGGTCACAAACCGATGTGACTCTCATGGTTCTATTTCCGTTCAGATAGTTGATCCTGAAACAGGTAGTATCGGAGTTTGCGATTCGGATTCGAGAAGTCGAAATGCCGTGAGCCCGCAGCCAAGAAAGGCGACTCTTTCCGAAATCGGGGCCCACTTTGCTCACAGCAATGGCTTTGGCGTCTAGCGCAACGGCAGCTAGCCCAGCGTAGATGCATGGGCCGCCTGGCCGAAGACCTCGACCTTCACGACCAATCTGATCCAGCACAATGTGGCCAACGGCCGCCAAGTCGTACTTCAAGTCGAACGCATCGATGGACAAGGGTCTAGAACTGCTACTTACGTTCTAGCAGTCCATGCCTGGCGTGACTACGAAGAGTTCCAACTCCCCATTTCGACGAGTAGTGCTAGTACTGAGCTAGTCTACTTTGTCGCCCAGACTATTTCGTTTGATGGAACGAACGATCCGGCCTTCGCGACAATGCAAAATACATAGATTCGCAGTGATGATATTGTGAAGAGTTTTTCTAATAGGGGACCAATCTGGCCTAGCTCCGTGTCAAGACCGTGAAATACCAGTGGGTTGTTCTTTCAGTAACGACAGTCGGCATTTTCATGGCCGGTCTTGATACGCGGATCGTACTGATTGGCCTTCCAACGATAGCTGAATCGCTCCGAGCGGATCTCGAGACAGTACTGTGGGTGACTCAGGGCTATCAAATTGCAATAACAATCGGCCTGCTATTCCTCGGACGATTCACTGACATGTTTGGCCGAGTCAAGATCTACAGTCTGGGCTTCACAATATTCACTGTAGGCTCTGGGTTATGCGTTTTTGCACAAACTGGGGAACAACTCATAATCTTCCGAGTCATCCAAGGAATCGGCGGCGCAATGCTGATTGCCAACAGCGCGGCACTAATCACCGACGCAACGCCAACCCAGGAACTTGGCTTCGCGCTAGGAGTCAATCAAATCGCGTTCACGCTGGGAGCCGTTCTCGGATTGACCGTCGGCGGGGTTCTAATTGGCACTACCGGATGGAGAACCATTTTCACCCTAAACATTCCCATCGGAATCTTCGGAACCCTCTGGGCTCATTTTCGTCTGAAGGAAATCTCCCAGAGGGAAGAACATTCGAGTTTTGACTACCCAGGACTCTTCCTATTCACAACCTCTCTCACCTCCCTGTTGCTAGCAATCAGCCTGGTCACTATGGCTTCAATCAGTCAAACCGAAGCCGCAATACTCTATTCGATTAGCCTGCTGACTTTCGCATTATTCCTCTATCTGGAACCACGAAGAGCAGAGCCGCTTCTCGATATGCGGCTCTTCAAAATACGCCTCTTCTCTGCAGGAAATGTCAGTCAATTCTTGTACGCGCTTGGTTTTGGATCATTGAGCCTCATCATAATTCTCTACTTGCAAGTCATCCGAGGATTTGACCCCCTGACAGCCGGCGTTCTTTTCTTACCGTTGGATGTGGCTTTCGTCAGCATCGGTCCCCTAAGCGGGAAATTGTCTGATCGATACGGAACACGTGGATTAGCCACTCTGGGGATGGCAATTGGGACCATTGCTTACATTGCTCTCGCATCACTTCTAACCGCAACAACTCCGATAATACAGATTGAGATCATTCTCATAGTTGTTGGACTAGGAATGGGGCTCTTTTCCTCTCCAAATATCAGTTCTGTT
>PMBQ01000229.1 GCA_003152955.1 Candidatus Bathyarchaeota archaeon | reverse complement strand
TGGTAATCGGGGCAATGTCTGGCGCGCTAATGTTGAAAGAGGGGTTCGGCTCTGTGCGAGTCTTAGGTGCTGGGCTAATGATCACTGGTCTCGCATTGATGGCTTTCGCATAAACTCGATCGCTTCCCCCAATCGTTGGCTTGCGTCAGTGCACAAAATGCTCTCGTTTACGTCTTTGGCAGCAAATAATCCATCTCAACTCAGAGCAACGTGTACGAAAACTTTGGCGTCGTTGACGATATTGTCGATCTTGCAGTATTCATTGGGTTGGTGTGCCATGTCGTCCACTGTAGACCAAACGGCTGTGTCAATGCCTTTACGTCTGAAGTATAGTCCAACCGTTCCGCCTCCGATCCCGACCGGTCTTGCATCTAAACCTCGGAGTTTCTTGAGCGCAGTTTTCACTCTGTAAACCACCTCGCTGTCGGTAGCGGTGGGAGCGGTGTTCTGCTCGAATTGGATTGGCGTGAGCTCGATCTTTGCTCCAGTTTCTTTCTCCAGTTCTGATTTGACGCTCTCGAAGTCCTTCATGACTTCTGTGAGCGAATATCGAGGAAGAACTCTGCAGTCAAAATATTGAACGTCAAGCCCCGGAACTGTGTTGACGTTTTCAACATTCAACTCGTGCTTTGTGGGTTCGAATGTGGAAGGTGGAGGTTCAAAGAGTGTGTCGGTTGCCGAATACTTCCTGTGCAGCAGTCCATCAATTTCTAGAGCCATCCTCATCCCCACTCTATTAGCGTTCAACCCCTTCTGCGGCAGGCTCCCATGGACCTGCTTGCCCTTCGTTGTGATCTTCAACCAAAGAATGCTCTTTTCCGCAATCTCGATCTCTGAACCATCAGAGCAACCCGTATCGGGCACCAGAGCCAAATCTCTGGCCTTGAAGACGTCTTTCTCAAGAAGCGGGATGACCCCGTACTTACTCCCGGTCTCTTCATCCGACACGAATGCGAGGGCGATACTCATACGCGGCTTTATCCCAAGTTCCTTCAAGACTTTGAAAGCAAAGAGTGTGGATGCGACGGCTTGGCCGTTGTCTTCCGAACCTCTAGCGAAGATCTTCCCGTCCTTGACAACGGGGTCGTATGGGTCCGTCGCCCAAAGTTCACGGGCACCCTCGGGGACCGTGTCCAAGTGTGACGCAAGCCAAAGAGTGCGACTTGCATCCTCCCCCTCAATGATAGAAGTTAGGTTAACGCGGACGCCCTCTGGGACGCGATTGTCAGGAACGTCATATCTCGTTACCTTGCATCCCAAATTCTCCAGCCATTTCTGTATGAAAAGGGCACGTTCGTACTCTCCCTTTCCACCGCCATCCGGATTGACCGCTATGATCTTCAGCATCTCAACCATGAATCGCACAATATCTTCACGGTAATGGTCGATCAACCTCAAGCCATCATCCAAACTCGACAAATCACAACCGCCCTTCACTATTGTCTAATGGTGAATCGTCTTCTATACTGCGAAATAAAACTTGACTAGGGAGCAGTGGGACGCGATGCACATATGTATTGAATGAAGAGCAAATTTGGCGTAACGATTCAAAGTGAATTCCTGTGATCAGCAGATTTGGTATTGAATCGCTGAAGCAACGGCTCAATCCTACGGGTTCAGTACAGGGATCTGATAAGTCAAGTGAGCCGGTTGCAGCTGTTGCGATAATTATTGACATTCGTCGAGACAGCGATTCTATTCTGTTGATGAGGAGACAGGAGCGGGTGGGAGATCCTTGGTCGGGCCAAATCGCTTTCCCAGGTGGTCATAAGTCACCAAGCGATCGGACTCTTTTGGAAACAGCTATTCGAGAAGCCTCGGAAGAGGTGGGGATCGAACTGTGTCGGCATGTGGCGCTTGGGGTTTTGCCGCTCATGTATTCGCAAACTCGCAGGGTTCTTGTGGCTCCGTTCGTGTTCCAGCTAAACAGTGATGTGGTAGTTCGGTTGAACGATGAGGTCGCGGAGACCTTCTGGGCTCCATTAGAGAAACTCTCGAAGATTAGGTCCACTAGGAGTGAGGTTCATGTTGAGGCCGGCACACTTGATGTTGATTCGTATGTTCTTGATGGCCGCGTGATCTGGGGATTGACTTTCAGAATCATCAGAAGCCTACTCAATAGGTCGTGACTCGTTAGTCCTGTAGTCTAATGCTGTTGGACCTTCTCGGGCAGACTTCCCTCAAGCAGAGAGTCATAGTGTAGATTGCTTGGAGACTTGGTGAACTGACTGGAGTCTGTTTGATAACGACCGGCGCTCAGGCTCTTGGATAGAAGGCTGAAATCAATTCACAATTCGGGACGAAACACGACTGCAACTTTCAAGGAAGAGATGGACAACAACTGATCTCTCTTCATCCCTGCGAAATCCACTCCAGTCTATTCTCCTGCAAATCTTAGACTGCGCACAGGCGATTCCTTCCATTAGTCTAGATACAGTCATTAGACAGCCTGGGTCTCAGAATGGAGCTTGACGATACAATTGGCCAACTCTTTCTGGGTCAAGGAGTTTCCCGGTGCTGTTACTGTCTGCGACTCCAAGGGCATCGTTCTCGAAATGAACGACAGAGCAGTAAGATCCTTCCATGATCAAGGCGGTGAGAAACTGATTGGCACCAATCTGCTCGACTGCCATCCCGAAGATGCACGTGCCAAACTCAAACAGCTGATGGATACCCAACAAGTGAATGTGTATACTACTGAGAAAGATGGCCTAAGGAAGCTCATCTACCAATCACCATGGTACAGAGATGGCGAGTACTCTGGCTTTGTTGAAATATCGATTGAAATTCCTGAGCGAATTCCTCACATTGTGCGCAGCTGAATCTACGACAAAGCCTTGCTTCCTCATCCTTTTACTGTTTGGTCCAGGAGTGGCCACACTTCGTACATGTGAAACGTTCCATCGATCTCTCCTGCCTCACGCCTGCGTGCTCTCCTGAGATGAAAGATATGTTACGTAGAGCTTCAGGATTGTTGCACACTGGACAAGTTTCTCTAACCTTAGCGCGTTCAACTTCAGAATCGCTCGCCACCGCAATTGGGGAAACGTCGTGCGACTCTATAGTCTTCACTTCAATGATGTCCGCGAGGACTTTGTTTCCACACTTCGTACATTGCAGACCGCCTTCTGTCGCTCGCATGTATGAGCCACACTTCTCACAGAATTTCATTGTACCCATTCAAGCAGAACCTCTGGGAATCTGTTTTCCATGATGCATTTACTTACTCTTGAAGAATGCTGACAAGCTGTTCGAGCTGTATGTTTCCTCCGGTGAGCATGATAGCGACCTTTTTGCCGCTGAGTTGGCTCTTGATCTTGAAGGCTCCTGCTGTTGAGGCTGCTCCTGAGAGTTCTGCCACCTGACCTGTTGTGAGGAAAAGGGTCTTGACGGCACGTCTCATTTCCTCATCGCTCACGAGTATCACGTCGTCGATTTTCTCTCGGAGAATTTTCAATGGAAGTTCGTATGCCTGCGCAGTGGCAAGCCCTTCGGCCGTAGTCTTGACACCCTCCGTCTGCCTTAGTACACCGTCTTTCCATGAATGATAGAATGCCGGTGCGCCTTCTGCTTGGACTCCGATCACTTTGATTCGTGGATCCAGTGTTTTGTAGACGATGCACGCGCCCGAAGCTCCAGAACCACCGCCAATCTGATTGATGATGACGTCTATGTCTGGCTGTTCCTCGAGGACTTCGAGATGCATCGTGGCAACGCCTTCGTGTAGCAACGGTTCGTTACTCGAGTGGATGTAGAGGTATTTCTTCTCAGAAGCTAGGCGTTCTGCATGTTCTCTAGCTTCCTCATAGTAGGTGCCTTGTGAAATCACCTCCGCTCCGAGATCTCTGACGGCTTCTGCCTTCAGCTCGGGAACTCCCTTGGGCATGACTATCTTGACTTGAACTCCGAACATGGAGCCGGCGTAGGCAATCGATTGAGCGTGGTTGCCCGTGGAGGCCGCAATAACGCCACGGCTGAGGGCCTCCTGCTTCATCTTCTCCATGTAATAGATTCCTCCGCGAACCTTGAACGCGCGTGTTGGCTGCAGGTTCTCAAGCTTCAAGTAGATTTGGCATCCAAGCATGTTCGAGAGCCGTCTTGCGAAGATCAGTGGTGTTGGCTTGAGGTAGTGGGCAATCACTTTTCTCGCGGCGTAAACATCTTTGAGTTGCGGAATGCGTTGCTCGAATTGATCCATGAGTTGGATGTTTGAAGCAGGAACACAAAAAGAGTTTACATTGGGAAACCCGAGAAGGCAACTGTTTTCAGCGTGACCGAAGGGTAGTTGAATCAGCAGAAAGAAGGGTCGGATTGTCGATTTAGCATGGTGCAGAGAGGTCGTGAAGAGTGAAGCCGATTCTTGTCGTTAGACTCTACCTGACTGGCAAGTATCGACGTAATTACCAGAAACTCGTGGACAGAGTAAAGGAGGCGGGGGGAGATGTTGTCCTTTCGGATTTCGAAACCCTACCCAAGATGGATCTGGAAGCGATCAACAGCTCCTACGGTGGCGTGGTATTGAGTGGGTCGGAAGCGCTCTACACGAGAACTACTGATCGAACTCGATTTGCCGTTTTCATAGAATTCTTGCCAAGAATCACGGTTCCGATTCTTGGAGTATGCGGGGGGCATCAGGCTCTCGCACTGGCCTATGGAGGCAAAGTGGCAAAAGCGTCAAACCTCATTCAGGGCTTTCGGACAGTAACCCTCGAAGATAAAGACACATTGCTCGCGGGCCTACCGCCCAAGATCAAAGTGATGCAGAGTCACAGAGAACAAGTAAAGCAGCTCCCTCCAAACTTCATCCGCACCGCCACATCAGCGGACATTGAGAACGAAGGCATGAAACACGAAGCAAGGCCTCTATACGGAGTGCAATTCCACCCCGAGAGGTGGAATGAAGAGAACACAGCAGGCAAGCGAGTTCTCGAGAATTTTGTGCAGAAAATAGCGACGCAATGAATGGTATCAAGTCATCAGTTTTGATGAGCCTACGAATATTGTTAGACGAACGGATATGTTGCGGCCTATTGAATGACCAAAGATCGATTAGAGGTTTCTTTTCTGGATCTCTGCGTCTAACAGGGACTGGATTACTGATGTGAGTATCTGTAGAGGCCACTCAGAAGAATGGTTGCTCCAACAAAGATCAGTACGAGCGGCCAGAACATGTCTGCAAGCATCGGGATAAATTGCTTGAACAGAAAGACGAGTCCGATTACGATGATGAACACGCCCACGAGAACACCGCCCCAGTGGTGGGGCATTCCGAAAATCACTTCTTCCTCACGCCACTTCCTTTCTCTCTCGACAATCATGATCGATCGTCCGCATTGCGTGCATGTCACTGCCTCATCAGGATTCTTGGCGCCGCAATTAACGCAGTAAACCAAACTCCAACTTCCCTTTCATTTCATGAATACAATCGAAGCTATAACGACTTACCGACAGTCGCAAACGCCTAGTAAATGATTCATTTACATCACACACCAAGCCCTAGTGACACTCGCATAAACACTAATGAAGAGTTGGCTGCTCTGAAGTGACGGTCAAACAATTTGACGCGCCGACACCGACGAGACGACCCTGCTCGAGGAATCTCATCTGGGGCTTTCCTCATACTGCTCGCAGTGTTCTACCTGACAAACCCGAACCTTCTCAGCGAAGCTGTGGCCTTCATACACGATTTCAAACTAGTCCAGATCTCGCAGAACTTCTGGTGGTTGGAGCCGTCAACTAACCACCCCGTGCTATACAGTGCGGCGGCACAATTCTGCTACGTCTTCGCTCTAGTGCACGTCGCAATCCTTATTTTGAGATTTACCCGGGCGTCCTCTACTCGAGGAAAAGCGAAGACATTTTCCGACATTATATTCTGGCTTGGCGCGGGCTTTGTCTTTGGAATCCTGTCCGGTGGAACGCTCGCATGGCTCTCCTTCCTCGGAGCCACAATTGTACTGCTAGGCATCTCCATCGTAATACGATCAACAATTCTCTTGTTTGCCTTTCGACATCAGTCATGAATAGCATTGAGATCACGTTCTTCTATTGACCAAGGTTGGTTGGAGAACTCGACCAGATCCTCCACTCCGTGATCGAAGTCAGTGCTTTGGCACTCGAACGTGTACATGACGAACCCGTCAAAAGCGAAAGAGTGCATCCTGCCTCTATTGCAAATCACTCTCGGGTTTGCTATCTGCACAAGTTCCAAGAGCTGCTCTTGAATTGCAGCTACAACTGCACCTGTTTCCGCCGACCCCGCAAGCTTCGGGAAAGTCTGCCAATATGAATCCAAATTGTCGTGTCGCTGTGCGAATAGGAATAGTTGGAATTGGACAAACCAGGTTCGGGAAACTCTCTGACTCTTCGAGCAGAGAACTCGCGGCCGATGCCTTTATGGAGGCCCTTACTGATGCCAGCCTGGCCGCGGAGAAAATCTCGCTCTGATCTTCTGCTCAGGAACTCAAGGAAGTAAATGGTATAAGCCGTTACGCTTTACCTTAGAATGACCTTCTGATGAACACCAAGTCGCGGCGATTAGACAACCTCCATATGTCTCCGATTCGGAAGGTAGCTGGGCTACTTGACGAAGCACGCGAAAGAGGCGACATAATATCATTCAGTGGAGGGGCGCCAAGCATTCCACCTCCGAGGGGGCTGCTTGACGAGTTCTCTCGCTTGCTAAAGGAAAACCCCCTCAGAAGCTGCGGCTACACAGGAACACGAGGTATTCCAGAGCTTCGCAAAGCCATTGCAAGTGACGTGGAAAAGTATGGACGAGTAGGCTATGATCCTGCCTCAGAAATAATTCTGACATCAGGAGCAACAGAAGCAATCTTCAGCCTGGTCATGTCCTTGGTTGATCCGGGCGACGAGGTCATCGTCACTGATCCAACCTACCTTGGTTACCGAGAGACGATAGAACTCGCACAAGGCAGTCCAAAGTGGCTGCCAGTCAGCGTCAACGAAGGCTATCAGCCGAGTGTGGAGAAGCTCAAGGAAATCGCATCGAAGAAAACGAAAGCCATGATCGTCCTTTCCCCGGATAATCCCACAGGTCGAATTTTGAGCGAAGAATTCGTAAAGGCGCTCATCGACCTAGCTCAGGACTACAATTTCTGGATAATAAGCGATGACACTTACAAACACATTATCTACGAAGGTGAACATATCTGGATTGGCAAATATCCCGGCGGAAAGGAACGGACAATTGTCGTCTGCAGCTTTTCGAAGGAAGCTGGTATACCCGGCCTTCGACTGGGATACGCCCTAGCTCCTCCTGATATTGTCGAATCCATGGAGAAGATCCAACAATACGCCACCTTAGCTCCTAACAGTCTTGCTCAGTTCGCTATGGTAAAGTTCCTCAACGAGAACATGAAAGAGCCTTACTTCAGGGTNNAGAACATGAAAGAGCCTTACTTCAGAGACGATGTGATTCCATGCTACTCCAAGAGGCGAGACCTCATGGGGGAGCTTCTGCAAAGCCGTCTACCTTATGCTAAAACGGTTAGACCGCATGGAGCATTCTACTATTTCGTTGATTTACGCGCGTATCTCTCGAAGCTGAATCTCAACGAGGACGATTTCGCCGCTAGGCTTCTGAAGGAAAAGGGGGTGGCCGTGGTTCCAGGACGTTTCTTCGGTGACAACGGCCAGGGTCATATCCGTATGACATTCGTTAGCGAATCGGAAAATCGAATTGATGCTGGCGTGCAGAAAATAGCAGATTTCCTTACTCAACTTTCAACGAAATCGGTCCGCGCCACACCTAGTTTGCCAACCGCCTAGCAGAGTTTGGCGTGATCTTTCATGCGGATTAATGATTCACCTTAGCTTCAGTAATTTTCTAGCATTGTCTCCCAAAATCATTCTCTTGACTTCTTCAGTGAGGTGTAACCCATCGAAGTCTTGCAGCCAACGTTTTGGACTCAGCATCGGATAATCTGTTCCGAAGAGGAACTTCTGCGGAATTAGCTTGGACATGTAGGTGACGAGTAGAGGAGAGAAGTACTTCGGTGACCATCCTGAGAGATCAATGTACGTGTTCTCCTTATGCATGGCCACAGCTAACTGCTCATCTTGCCAAGGCCATCCGGGATGGGCCATTATGATCTTCAGATCCGGAAAATCAGCGGCTACATCATCCAATAACATTGGATTGGAAAAGCGAAGCTTCACTCCCCCACCTCCCTGCAGTCCAGCTCCCCAGTAAGTAGAGCCGGTGTGAAACGTGACTGGAACACCATATTCGACACATCTAGAATAGATAGGATAGAAGGCGCGATTGTTGGGCTCGAAAGCCTGAACTTGAGGGTGCAACTTGAGTCCTGAAAGCTTCAGCTCACGTATCGCAAACTCAAGGTCCTTCATCGCGGTTTTCTTGTGAGGGTCTACCGATGCAAAACCGACAATCTGGTCTGGATAGCGTTCCACAATTTTCGCGACAAACTCGTTACTGACCCGAGGTCTATGATTCGTTGATTCAGCGTCCCAGGCAAATAGGACCAGTCTCTCCACTCCAGACTCCGAAAATTCTTCAAGCATTTGATCAAACGTCTTCAATTCAATTGAATGACCAAATTTCTTTGCAGCAGCCTCCACATACGGTCCGCCGGCATCGACGACGAACTCCTTCGTTGGCGGATGAACGTGCACATCCACGAATCCACTATTTTCCCCCATTCAAAATTCCCCAAGCTCAGATTGCATCTGGCTTGAGCTTTGATAAAGAATAGGGAATGCGTATCGGCGACTTCTCAAGGGTCACATATCAGTCCATGGCTGGATCGTGTTTTCCGCATAGATGGTGTTTCGAATGAGGTGAAAGGCTAAATATCGATCCAATGGGGGCTTTTTCGAGTAAGGCGTAAATCACCGAGGCCAACTATGCCCTGTAGTTGCGTGGGAAAATGTCGTCAGTTCCAGCAGTACAAACGATAGATGTAACCAAGGTCTACCGTATAGGGCACGTTGACTACCCTGCTCTGAGGGGTATCAACCTGAAGATAGGTAAGGGTGAATTTGTTTCTATCATGGGGCCTTCGGGCAGCGGCAAATCGACGCTGCTTAACTTGATAGGAGCGCTGGATCCCCCCACCTCGGGCAAGATCATTATCGATGGAATCAACTTGCGAAAATTGAGCGAAGATCAACTTGCTCTTCTCCGTAACCGGAAACTGGGCTTTGTTTACCAATCTTTCAACTTGATTCAGAGACTGAAATCGGTGGAGAACGTGGAGATGCCACTTATCTCAAGAGGCATATCTGAGAAGGTGCGAAGGAGCAAATCNNCCGAACTCAGTGGTGGAGAACAACAACGGGTCGCTATCGCTAGGGCCCTAGTGGCAGAACCCGCTTTGATAATTGCCGATGAACCTACTGGCAACCTAGACTCGAAGACAACTCGTGAAGTGGTCGATCAATTCGTCCACGTGAACAAGGAATTCGGAACCACCATAGTAGTGGTCACTCACAATGCGGAGATCGCTAATATGACGCAGCGCGTCATCTCACTCAAAGACGGGCTAGTCGAAAAAGATGAAAGCCTGCAGCGACTTGACTCTTATTCGAAGGTGTAAGGCAAATGCAACTTGCTGATATGTTTAAGTTGGCGTACAAGGCGCTTATTGATAGAAAGATTCGAAGCGTCCTGACGATTCTCGGGATAACAGTAGGTTCAGCCATTATCCTGGCTCTGATCGCGAGCTCAAGCGGGCTTAGCGTGGGGATCACGGCCAATATTGAGAAGACTGGAGCTAATGTTCTAACAGTGAATAATGCTAGAGGATTCTTCGCAAGTGGATCAACAAGCCAATACCAACTGAGTCAAATTGACTTGAATTATCTCAAAACCGTATCTGGCGTAGTCGGAGTCTATCCGTACTACAGCTACAGTGCTTCTATAAACACCGGAGGGACTGCACTTCGAGCGAGTATTACTGGAATAGACCTTTCCGCTCTACCAATACTCTACAAGGGATTAGCAGTTGCTGCAGGCCAAATCCCACTCTTCGGTGATACAACCTCTGCTGTTGTAGGTTGGGGAATAGCAAACCCGACATCAGGAACGCCCATTAGCGTCAATCAAATGGTTTCCATGTCGATATCAGGAATTAGCGGCAGCAAAGGCGCCGTTTCCTACGCAGTACTCGCAACCGCAATTCTCCAGGAATATGGCACGGCACTCTTTGCGAATATCGATGACTCTATTTACATTTCATTGCAAGCGGCGCAATTCCTCGCTAAGACTCCATACTTCTCTGGAATTTACGTTATTGTTGATAACACGGACAATGTCGCAAATGTTCAGACTGCTATTACCACGTACTACGGGGACAATGTTCGAGTAACAAGCCCCGGACAGATTCTATCCAGCATTCAGGGGATTACAGGACAGCTGACAGTCTTCTTGGGCGCTATCGGCGCAGTGTCCTTGTTCGTGGCAACCGTGGGAATAGTCAACACAATGTACGTCTCTGTTATGGAACGTACGAGGGAAATTGGAATACTGAAAGCTCTTGGTTATAGACCGAGGCAGATTATGGGTATGTTTCTGTCTGAAGCTGCGTTGACTGGAGTAATTGGAGCCTTTTGTGGTTTGGCTCTTGGTTATGTGTTGGCATTCTTGATGGGGGGAATGCTCGGCGGACTCGGGGGAGGTGGAGGTGGAGCGTTCGGAGGGGGGGGACGAGGCGCAACAACTATTCAGCCTGTATTCTCAGATGGACTCATCGCGTTCGCACTAGTGTTCCCAGTGATACTGGCTACAATAGCAGGACTTTACGCCGCGTGGAGAGCCTCTCGGATGAACGCTGTTGTCGCATTGAAATATGAATGAGCAAGAGGAACGAGATTTCCATACGAAAGGAGATCCTGATGAAAAACCGGACCCCCCCGGGGGGAGGGGGGTAGTTTTCTGCACGCATCGAAAGACTTTGTCCTTGCAGAAATGGAGTCTTGATGTGGAGGGAAGTGAATGTCACAACCTAAACGACTTACAGCCGCAGACATAATGACTACCCAAGTCGTGACTCGCGGGTCAAACGACGATCTCACAAGAATCGCAGCCGTAATGCAGCGCCACCAAATCGGATCAGTCGTCATAATGGAAAACAAGAAACTGGTAGGAATACTGACTGAAAGGGACTTTGTGAGAATAGTCGAGCGTATTGGAGCTCTACTTGAAAGAAGTCTTGCAAAGGATCACATGACTTCACCTGTTTTCACAGTGCAATCAGACGCCTCGCTCGCGGATGTTNNAAGGCACCTGATTGTATTGAACAAGAATCGAGAAGTGGCGGGGATAATCAGTTCCCGTGACTTGATGAAAGTCACTAAGGAAGCCGTGTCGATTTAAGAGATGCTCGCAGCCAACGAATCAGCAGCTGCGTGAGCCAGCCTGTTCTTTCAGCGATCTGCAACTCACGAGCAGGTCGCTTGGTCAGGTTACTTGTGCGCGTAATCCTGTCCGCCAAGCCTTCACTGCAGAAGCGTTAGGCTTGACCGCTCTAATTTGGGTGAGGAGAGCTGACGATAAAGGTGGTCGTTACCTCGAAAATTGAATTGGAGGCTATTCGCCATCCAATAGGCGCCAATATGCCGGTAAGGGAGCCTAGGAACACATTGTAAAGTTGGCGGAGTATTTGGTAGATTATGTCAATCAATCCCGTGGATTGTGTACGAGTGACAGGTTGCGGCGTGGGTTTCTTGATTTGAACTTGGAATGTTTTCTGAGTGATTATCGGAATTCCTGGTCGACTGGTATCAACCGCTGAGACTCTAACTGTTAGCGAGTAATTTCCATTAGGCACGTTCGTTTTGAAGGCGACTAACATGCTGAATGGTCTCGGAATGTTGGGGTCGATCTCGCCAATGAATGCGCCCGACGAACTGCTTGCTGCCAGAGTGTCTGAGAGGACAGTAACGTTTGCGTTAAAGGCGGCTAGGTTGCCGGTGTTGAGCACATTACCTGAAATTGTGGCATTACCACCGGGAGCGACGGTCGAAGGAGTCATCTGCACGCTGTAGATGATCATGCTAACCCAACCATAGACCGAGAAGCTTATCGAGTGACTTTCTGAAGTTGATGAAATATCTCCAAGCTGCTTGTAGGTAGCAGTAACAGTTGCGAGAACAGAGCTACCTATCGCCGAGGTTGGGGCGTACACTCGTAATGTAATGGTAACTCTTTGTCCATACGTAATCGAAGCATAGTGCCAGTGGTTGTCGCCGATCAGATTCAAGGGTGCTGGGAGAGCGACAGTGATGTCCGTGTCGTAGATTGTACCTGTGCCATATGCTGTGTTATAGTAATTGTTCAGCAGCGAGATTGTAACCGTATTGTTGAACCCGGCGGTCAGACTCTGTCCCGTCACGTTCATCGTCAAGTGTGCACCGGCAACCGTCTGACCAAGGACGCTCGCAATTGGTCCCGAGGTTGGCAATCCGATGGGTACAGTGATCACCACGAGTGCCAGTACCGCAAGCATCAACACTCTTCTAAATGGCTGAAATCTGGTATTCATCATCCGCGCATCTCCTCAAGCGACCTAATTCTAGCATTAATCTTCGGATGCTTGTCGAAGATCCTGAAAAAGCCACTGCTATGATTCAGATTACACATGCAAACGTTTCCAGCTGATGTAGATATGTCGAGAGATTGTGATTCCCCAAGCTTGGAGAGCGCAGAGATGAGCGCGCTCGGACCGCCCATCAACGTGGCAGCGGTCCGGTCGGCTAAGAATTCACGTCCCCTGTAAACCGCTGGTTCAATCAGATAGCTCAAGGGTTTCGCAAATAGGGCCACCTTTGCGACCGTTGCGACAAATCTCCAGATGAAATCTTTGTTCTTGAGATGCGATATCTCGTGCGCTAGGCAAGCTTCCACTTCCTCATTGTCCAAAGATTCAAGGAGACCGATGGAGACCGCTATGACATATTGGCGCTTGGACCTGATCGTGAATGCTGACGGAGTTCCAGAATCGACGAGACTAACTTCGGGAGGCTGAATTCCCGCCGACTTAGCAAGGCTGCTCACGGTGTTTCGAACTTGTTCTGGAGCTTCGAGAAACTTGAATTCGGGGAAGATTTTCGCGATAGACATTCGAGATCTTCCAAATTCAATGTATGCTGCTGCGCAAACCGCTGCGAGGACACCAGCAATCGTCAGACCCAAGTCGAGGGTGAATAGGGTCGAGAAGAAATTCCAGACTTCCTGATGAAATAGATGAGACTCAAACAATTCGAAATGCAGACCCATGAAGACAATTTGAAGACTCTCGACTAGCATTAATCCGAAAATGCTGAGTAATGCGATTGTTCGATAGCGAAATGAGCCACGCAAGGCTAGAGCTAGGGTGACAATACCTCCAAAGAGAGCGATTATTGTGGGTGGTGGAGCTGAAGGTCCCACCAAGAACAAGGTCAGAATGAAGAAGTACTTTGGAAATAGATGGATCATTTGACCGTCTCCATACGAAGTCTGTCTAGGTATTTAGCTACGGTGCGGCGATCGCTCGCTTTAGAACCTCCCATCTTTTCGGCAAGATAGGCTACGGTCACGTCATTGAAACTGTGAAGCAAAGTTCCCATAACATTGTCTACAACCACCTGTTTGAACTCCGTTTCTGTCAACTTGGCGGAATAGAGGTAGTGCGGTCCCCCTTCCTTGACCAATTCCCTCGATACCACACCTTTTCCATGCAATCTATCCAAGATTGTTGCTACGGTCGTCACAGCCACGGGACGGGTCCTCGAAATTCTGGCTTGAAAGTCCCGTACGGATAATGGTCTCGCTGCGTCCCAGAGCTGCCGGAGCGCTAGAGCCTCAAGATCTCCAAGAGCGAATTGTAGAGATTTTTGGCGTGGGCGGAGGTGGTGTAGCTTCAAATTGGTAAATCTCAACTACTGGCTGTAGTTAGCCTTATATAAATTAGCTGAGTTGTTCGTTTCGATCGCAATGCCGCAGATACCGGTGCTCATTCCAATAATCGTTACAGGGCTGCTCGTCGGATCCGTGATGATCCATGAAGGTCGCAAGATGTCGAAAAAGAGACTGGGGATCGCAAGCGTACTATCTGGCCTGTTGAACGGTGCACAAGCCTATCTGGTCAACTATCTAATGCCACAAACGACTATCCGAACAGGAGCCGGAACTTTTCCAGGCGGCGGAACGTTCCCGGGCGGTGGAACATTCACAGGCACTGCGACGTTCACGGGAGCAGCCGCGCTCCGGCAGACTGGGGAACTGACTTACACCGTCTCATCAATCATAGTCGGTATCCTGATTCCTCTAGTTATCTTAGGAATTGCTATGTTCCGCTCGCGCTCCAAGAAGGGCGAAGAGGGATTGGAAGAGGACTCGGAATCCGAAGATTCAACTCTTGAGAAATAGTTGAAGAAGATCGGTCTTGCTCAATGCCGAGACTCCTCACCACAGCAGCTCCCAGACTAGCTCTCGTCTGCTTCCTTCTAGCAGTAGTCGTGCTGAGTCCAGTCGGTAATGTNNGGAAATACGCCCAGAAGCTCGGAGTAGACTTCCCGACTTTTGGAACCGTCAAATTGACTTATCCGAACAGCAGTATCCTAACAAATAGTGTCGGCGATCTCCTCTTCACAGTAAACCTAACCCAAGGCTACTACCGTTCCATCGACATTTACATTGATCCTGACTTCACCGGCCTTACAATAAGCCAGCTCTGGTCCAGCTTCACCAACGACTACAACCCAAACAGCATCTCACTCTCCAGACGAGGTTCAAACGACCAGATAGCGCCGAACTGGTGGGACATCAGCATAAAGAACATAAACGTGACAAACACGGGGCCCCCCGATGTGGCCAACCGAAAATTCACGGCGAACGAAACTCAGTATGTAAGACTTTTTCAGGTTACATCGCCCTCTATAGCCGGCCGATATTTCTTCAAGGTGTTCATCAACGGAGGCTCTGTGGTAACCTCTGGAGGAGGCTCTGTAGGAACCTCTGCAGGCGGCTCTATTGGCAACGTCAATTTTCCGACGATCGTCGTCAAAGCCAGCAGAGACCCAGCATATATCTCCGGCACGTTGCGGGATGCACGCAATGCGAGTTCACCCATCAGACAACCAATATCGATTCCCGATGGCTATGGTGCTCAAATCCTAGCCACGGGCACAGATTATCTGGGAAGATCTGTTTCAGCTCAAGCATTCATCAACTCCACTGCGAAGGGACAGTACACATTATTCGGGGTAGCTCCTGGAACGTACAACATCACCGCCTACGCCGCTGGCTACATTCCCACGACGAGACCAACCACCGTAAGCGTACTCGCCGAGCAGTCGCTTGAAGGCGTGGACATTTACCTGAAACATAGTGCGAACGTTGCCGGTAGGGTCCTTTCAATTTGCGGTGGTCAACCTATTCCGTGGGGTACGACTAATCAGTCCGCAATCAGAATCCAATTACTTACGTTGAGCGGCGCCGTTGTTGCGTCGTTTCCGGCTACGTTTGGAGGGATCGCTGCCAAACCGGCATCCAATCTCACTTATTTCGATTTCTTGATACAGTATCTAGGGTTTGATGGCAGGATTCCGCAGGATAAGGCAGGTTACACTTCTGGCTTGGTCGCGGGCGATTATTTGTTCCGCGCTTCCGTAAATTCATACATACAGTATGATGATTCGCTCATTCACGTCGGTAATGATACGAGCCTTGTGCACTCTGAGATTCGATTGATCCGTATGGCGCAGTTCCGTGTGACCGTTCACTTTTTGGACTTCGCTTCAACACTGATGATGAACGAAAACGCAAATTCCGTCCACCCTGCAGGAAGTCTTACAGTTGAAGCGTACGATGAGCGAGGAAACGTTGGGGGGAGAGGTACCGCATCGGTTCCTGCCAACGCGGCCAGCTGGACTGTTAACGTTACCTGCGCGCCTGGCACCTATCACTTGTTCGCAACTTTCACGGCCAGACAATCCGGAGGGAGTGGTGCCAACCTCTATTATCAAACGCAAGATGTGCAGGCAAGTATTGGACTTCCGGGTGGTCTTCCCGTGTGTGTGGGCGATGTCGATATTAGCTTCGCGATGTTGCGAGGCGGACGAATAGACCTAACATTCTACTCTGTTGACAACGAGAACCCCGCGATCCTCAAACCTTGGACGTTCCCTGGGTCTGTGATGAACGTGAATATCGTTGACTCCTACGGGAATTTGTATACATTTAACGCAACTCAGTCCCAACAAATCGACGCGGGTGGCCGTCGCGTCTCTTACGTAAATGCTTCTTTTGCCGGGTTCCTAACTGACGATTATAGCATATTCGTTACGACATACGGGTACAATCAACGCGAAATCATCAATCTTCACGTTGTTCAGGGTGGAACCAGTGACATGAGCGTATGGCTTGTGCAGGCGCCACGGGTAGATCTGACAATCGTCTTCAAGACTGAGGGGCTCCTTTCACCTATTAATTCGACTTTGCCCTTCGCGCAACCCCTTAACCACTTGGACTCGACACCGGTTAGGGTGGAGATTTTTGATGCACATGGAAATTTTGTGGGCGCTACCAGAACGTACGTTAGGAATCAAGATGCGTTTGGACACCCGATCGTGAATGTGACTCTGGCTGGATTCAAGAACTACTACGGTGATCCCAGGCTCACTTGGGCTGGTTTCTATGATACCACTGACGCGGTTCGATGGGATGATGGCGGGTTGCAAGCAGGCACGTATCTGATTCGCATTTGGGTTGACGGATACTGCCAGCTTCAACTGATTCCAGTGACTCTTCCCTCATCCGGCGTGGTTTCGATGATCTATTCTATGGAGCGAGCTTCGAGGGTAAGCGGAACTGTATTCGGTCCCGAAAGCGAACAATACCCGTTGCTATTGTCGTGGGCTGTTATAACCCTAGAATCTGAGAACTTCACGTTCTATACGTTTAGTCTCGATGGCAACTATTCACTTTGGGTTCCATCCGGCTCATATAACATGGGTGTATCTCTCCCCGGATATGCAACCTACACAGCCCGATTTGAAGTGCCCAAGGGTTCCGATTTGAGAGCCGACATCTGGCTGGATAGCCCGCGATCTTCGACCCCCTACGTCGTTTCCACATTGCAAACTGCAGGAATTTTGCTAAATCCTTCTCACACTCACAGAGTTATCTCTGAGACTGCGAAAACGCGCCATATTGAATGACGACGAGAATGAGATCTGAAGGTTATCGAGTTATCTCCAAAATGAAATCTAATGAAAGCCGCTGGGCTTACGTAGAGGATCCTAGCGGCATATGGATCGAACTCTTCTGACCTCAACAGTTCAGTGTTGCGCGGTTCTTTCGAGTCTTAGCCTCATTTCCCAACTACGAGTGAAGCCATACTTCCGATACAGCCCTCTCCCATACCTGCTTGCATGCAATGCAAGCCGTGAATACCCATTTCTCCTACACCACTTGATCGCTTCCTTCACTACCTGGGATGCCACGCCTTTTCTGCGAAAGGGTGGTTCTGTGTAAATCGATAGCAGATAGGGTTGAATTTGCACCTTGACGTTCGGTCTGGGTTGTGCAGGTCGCAGCCATATGCAACCGCTACCAGCTACGACACCCTGCTTCGTCTCCACGATCCATCCAAGTAGGCTTCTGTTCTTGAATCCTGATTTCACCCATTTTCTGTATGCGCGGTCAGCTTTGTCGAGCACCAGTTTCTTCCTCACTCCTAGGTCTTTCCACATTTCTCGGCGGTGGCGTACTAGGAGATCAACATCGCGAGCCACAGCATCTCGACGAATGAATCTCTGACGCGATTTTGATTCATGCCTTTTTCGTTTCATGCGACTACTACGCTTGTATCCTGTAGATCTGCAGTTTCAGTTGAGTTCTCGGTCTGCATCTATGACTGTTCATGTCTTGGATGAAACTGGCGTAGCTCCTGCATTCTTTCCGTCACAAGCCGGAGAAGTTGCGTAATGTTTCTTCTTCGCTTCTTGGAATGCAACTGGGTCGAACTTGTCGTTGGCTGTGTAGATTAGCGCGTGACATTTTCCGCACTCGATACTCTTCGAGTCTTGAATGGGTGCCTGCCTTCCCGGATTAGCTAAAAGAAGACCTTTCGGAGCGACGTGTTTCAATGGACCGCTGAGTTCAGTTAGATCCTTCTTGGGTGCGGGTTTCCAATGCACGCTTCCACATCTAGGGCATTTTTGTCGATTGGTTTTGGCTGCCCAATCGCATGATGCACACCTCCAATTCACAAGAAACATTCCCTGAAAGGTGACTTGAATCATTTTTCGCCTATGTCATTTGAGATGCGAGTTGCGAACGCTCATCAACTTGATTATGGGGAGTCAGTCCGAAAATGCGATATGACGTTCCGGGCGTGCGTCATTGGTTTTGGGGATTTCACGTTTCGGTTAACGTT
>PMBQ01000237.1 GCA_003152955.1 Candidatus Bathyarchaeota archaeon | reverse complement strand
CTGGAAAACTCGATTTCTCCTTACCGTTGAATCAGATCCAACAAACGTCACGAACCTTCTTGGGACTGGTTGGTTCGATGCTGGCAGCCAGGCAACGTTCTCTGCGCCTACCGTTGCGCCAGTCAATTCAGATTCTCGTCTCAGATTTGATCATTGGAGCGGCGCCTTCGCTGGTCAATCGTCATCAGGATCTGTTACGATGGACAGGCCCAAGGTTGTTCAGGCACACTATCTCGCACAATACCTGCTGACCATTCACTATGATCCCCCGAGCATACCTCACTCCTTGAATGGAACTAGCTGGCAAGATGCAAATACTGATGTACCTCTTGGACCAGCTCCACCGACAATAGATTTGAGTTCAGTTGAGCGGCTTCGATTTGTTGCGTGGGTTGAAAATGGCAATCCGCTCCCTGGTGCGTCAATAGACATGCACATGGACACGCCACATGAACTGACGTTGTCTTACATCACGCAGTACTATGTGGATGTGCGTTCTTCTTACGGCACTGTCTCGGGGTCAGGATGGTATGATAAGGGGGCGATTGCACGAATCACAATCTCGACGACAGCAGGCTATTGGCCGATCACCTATACCCTCTCGGATTGGCATGCTACACCTTCAACAAGTAACCTCACGTCGGACAACGGATCTTGGACACTAACGGTAGACAGATCATATGTTGTAGAAGCTGTTTGGAACTTCGACATGTTCCCAGTAGTCGCCTTATTCGGAGGAAGCGCGCTAGCGGTACTGGCAGTAATTGGGGTCGCCATTGCCTACAAGCGTGGGATGCTAAGCCGTGGTCTTGAAACAATGCACCCGTCAAGACTGGGGAAGCCAATTCAAGGTGCAACACAGATCTGCGATAGCTGTGGAAATCGCATACCCCGGGGCGCCACATTCTGTCAGAGATGCGGCGCACCAGTTGTAGCCACTGAACGCCCAACATTGGAGGGCAGGGTTTACGACTACATCGTCAAGCACGATGGCGTGATCTCGCTCAGCAAAGCCTCACAAGATCTTGGATTGTCCGTTGAGGAAATTAAGAAGGTTACAGAGAATCTCAAGAAAGAGGGGCGGCTGACCTAGTCCTTTCCGAATGTTAGAACAGCGATCGCGCTTGTTCTTGTTGCTGATATGCGACTGGGTATTGATAAGCGACCGGGTATTGAGAAGGTCCATAACCGATCTTCGAGACCAATCCGAAGAAGCATTCGGTACAGAACGTCAACACGCCATATTGCCTAGTGCATGCTGCGCAAATTGACCTGCCACATCTCAAGCAGATGAAATTGGCGGGCAGTTCAGCATGATAGTAGCAGCTCCCCTGCCTCGCTACTTGCCTCGGAGCATAAGCTGGGGGAACGGTCGGCATCATCGGAGACGCCGTCATTCCCGGAAAGCCGCCCAGTGGAGACTTGACCTCCACTTTGACTGGGGGGCCTTGGGAGAGAGTTGTCCCGCAACTGAAACAGAACCTTGCATCATCACTGTTCGGCTTACCACAAACCTGACACAACGCCATCGCTCAAACCCTACCCTCCAGATGCAGCACTAGGTTTCTTAACCGTTGCTCTATTTGGGCAGTTACGGTCCATCCATTTTGCAATACAGCCGGTCAATTCGACCTCTTCCCAAGCAGTAAATCAGGTCGAAAAAATAGCACAATTGATGCAAATTTGCTCCTAGGTTAGCTTGAGGATTGACTCCTGCAGTTCTCCGTCCTTGCTTTCAGCTAGGATCTTCAAATAGTCGCCAACTCGAAGTTCCTTTCCAATTTTCGACGTAATGGCCAGACTCCTCTCCCCAGTGGAGTTCTCTGCGAGAATCTTGAGCGCTGCACCACCGACATTTGCAACGTCTCGGATCGCCTTTTCAGGGGTATTTTTCAAATTGTCAATCGACAATTCCTTCCGAGGGACAATGTCTTTAGTTGTTCCTTCCTTGCCGCACACGTAGCATTTCTCCCCCCGTTTCAGCTCCATGGGCGTGAACCGATTGTTCTTCAAATCCATGAACAGGACGGATCGCAGAGGTTGGCCGCTACTCTCAGCCCATTTTGTGTTCTCTACATACTGCTTCAGACCAAGAATGAGTTTGGCTGTTTCCTGTGCGAGTATTGATGAAACAAGTGAGATCGTTGTTGCGAAGGACGGCACCGCCTGTTGTTCAATGGGCGCGTCACAGGGATTGCGGAGGCCAACTATCTTGGAGTATTGATTCGGCGGAAACATGCAGATGGGGCACGGGTCGTCTGGAGGGATGTAGACATGGACCCTTCCGCTGAGACCCGTGATTCCCCCATCTACCATCGGTATGGAGTACTTTCTGCAGATTTGAGCGAGATAGATTCTTGAAACGACGTTGTCCAGGCCGCATACTAGCACGTCAGAATCCAGATAGAATTTCAGTGGCATTCTTTCCAAGTCGCCACGGAAGGCGATTGTCTCAACAAAAGGATACTTGCGGTGTATGTTTCTGGCAAGCACTTCAGCCTTGTTTTTCCCAAGATCAGCTGGTTCGAAGAAAATCATCCTGCTTACGTTCGATAGTTCGACATTATCGCGATCCACAATGAAGAGCCTTCCAACTCCGAGCATGGCCAAATTCTTGNNAAGAAGCAGATGACGAGCCCACAAATAATCAACAATTACCGTATCATTGACTCCTTTGAGTCTACTGAGCTTGGTCCGATCGGCGAGCGGTTTGCCCCGCAGCAGTAGATTCGTTAGTCCCGTTTCGATTTCGAGTTTCGCGCATACTAAGGTCTTGAGGTCTCTGACTGTCTTATTGGGGCTTAACTCCACCTCGATCTGCTTGTATGAGGGGAGTGATACTTTGAGACGCATCAAGAAGACGCTCGACGTTCGCGACCTGGAATGCTGAACTTGACAACGTCGCCAGGGCCGGAGGGCGTCATAGATATCCTCGGAATTGGCACTATGTTGAAGTGGACTCTGTCATCGTTCACATGCTTCTCCGGTGTGGTTTTGGCCATCTTGGGGAATCGATAGGAGCGGCAGACGTTTGCCGCCTTGAGAGCACGAGGATTGTCGAAGACACTTTGAGGATTTGGATCGGTGAGAAGGTAGTGCAGCGAGTTCACTACTGAGATCAACCTGAGTCTTGGATCCCATTTTTCGCCCAGGATCGATACGCAGACGGCATTAGGGACGTTTGGTACAATGTTCGGGTGACTGATGTCCGTGAGCCATGTCGCTACGGGAGGTTTCAGAGGGTATTCTGAGGGTAGGTCAAGGCGGAAACGGTTCCAGTTTGTGTACTCTGTGAAGGGCCATATTCCCTTCTCTGAAAGGTTCTTCACTTCACCCTTTTCGCAGCGGATTAGGCCCTCGAATTGTGTGGGCGGGTCGGTCATTGCGGTTATTGTCGGGAATTGATGGTTTAGTAGCGTCTTTTCCTTGTAGAGTACTGATACATCCAATCCTGTCAGCCTACCCGCCTATGATGTTGTAGGGCATGAGGGCGAGCTGAGCATTCTCAGGAATGCCTAGTCGGGCAATAGTGGTATTCTCTTCCAGTATCGCGCCTCCATACATGAGAGCGACAGTTGATGGATCGACACCGAATGATTGGCAGACCTGTTGTTTGATTTCAGCAACGGTATGGTCAGGTATTACATCAATTTCAGCGAGTCCTGTCTGAGGACCAATCGGCGCCTGAACGAATAGTTTCATGTGTGATACTTCACCTCCACTTATACTACCTGTGCATTTCCATAGAGGAGCCTAAACTATCTTACTATTTGCTGAAGGATCTGGTTATTGAGAATGCCGATGCCCTTAATGGCGCCGGAGCTACGGTAGAAAATGAAGCCTAAAACGGCCAGCCCCGCCGCTACTGCTAGGATTACGTAGACAACGATGCTTTTCTTGGACAGAAATGCCATGTGGCCTGCCAAGGGCTGTGGGATTTCGACCACAGCATTGGGTGAAATCTGCTGTTCGAGGGTCATTTCAGGATTCGCAACCGTCGGTTGTTCGAAGACTCTTACCTTCGCTTCTGGGATGCGAATGGGGTTCCCCGTCGAATGATCCACTCTGAAATATCCAACATTTCCAGTCTTTGTGTCGACGACCATTGCTGTTACAAAAGGGGAGAACTGTTGAAGATTCATCTGTGTTTGAACATCGGTTTCAGAAAAGGTCAGTCCACTTTCCGTGTGTGAATGGTACCATCCGATAATACTGCCTTTCGTCCTGCGATTTAGTATGTCATCAGCTATCTTGGCGAGTGTGCCGGGTGGTAGTGTCACGCGGTTTGGTCCTCCTTGGAACTCCCCGGTCACTGAGTCTTCGATGATCAGCGTGTCGTTCTCAAGCCTACCGAGAAGCAGACCTATGACCTCGTTCTCGTTATCACATGAAACCTGGATAATCCGGTCGTTGACAGGTTTCCACATGCTAACGTAAGACAAGGGTTCTTCTTCCTTTTGGTCCCATGTTTTATAGGTGAGATAAGGTTTCCCATACTTCATTGTTAGGCTAATCTTTTGGCTTTCTTAGAGCAGCAGAATCCTATCGAGGTCTGGCTGCAGGGATTGGAAAAACAGAAGACTCGTGACACATATCGGCAGGCCTTGAAGCGTCTAAGTTAAGTCAGTGGCCTAAGCTCCATCCAGATGCTAGAGCAAGCCCGAGGGGATATGAAACACTTTTGGGTCCAAACCAAAGCGGACGCAGCAGCTCTGAAACCCCACGTCAGAGCCAGCGCTTACTCATTCAAAATGGCAAGAGGAGCACCGCTGTTGCCACAACAATCGCGATCAATACTGAGTAGGCGAAGATTTGCAAAGCCTTCTGCCTATCTTTTCGGCGATATTCTGCTTGCTCAACCTCTTCGGTCTTACCGACCTGAGCGCCGAAATTGAATACGCCTCTCCTGCCAAAGCCCGCACAGAAGTGCATGAAGCCTTGCAGGAAGCCTGTTGCGGCAATGAAAGCTGGGACAAAGAGGCTTAGTCTCCAAAGGGCTGGAACATGGGAGAAGACAAGAACTGAGCCAAGAATACCGGTAGCTCCAACCCCAATCCAGCCTAAACGTTTCCTTCTAGTGATCTCAGCCGAACCAATGTTACACACCCCTGGCACGTATTCGTCCATCATTTCACCATCCAATCCTAAGTCTTCAAGCAATAAGCGACGATTGCATGACACAGGTAATTATGTTGAGCCCATGATTCACTCCCGTTCGAGCCCACGCAAAAGCGCGACGTGTACTGTCGCAAGTGTTATGCGAAGCGCCGCGGAGAAAGAAACTAGCTTTTGACTCTGAGAACCGCTGGTCAATACCCGCTCGGAAAGAGGTTGAGTAACTTAACCACAGTCTCCATTTTTTCCACAAATTCGTGAAATTCAGGGTCGTTTTCGACGTTGAGTTTCAAGGCTTCGACACAGAGGCGCTTTGCATCGGCATTCAGCACAATTTCGCTTCCATATTTCTCTCCGTTGACTTTGCCTGCAATCGCCCTCTGTGCTTGGAGTCTAGCGTGCATTGTATTGACTTCTAGGACGCCCGCATCTACGTAAGAGGGAGATAGTCGACGGTATCCGAAACATTGCAAGATCATCTCGCACCTGTAGCCGTAACTGCCTGTTGTCAAATTCACTAAACCCTCTCATGTTCAACTCGCGCGTGCTGAGGCATGCTGGTGATCTCGAACTGTTTCAGTCAAACGGCACCGCTTCGGAGATGGTGTCGCTGCGCATTTCTAACTTTCCATAAAATACCTTCCATATTTCTACATGATCGAGAGACAAACCTGGGTGATACTAGCTCACGGCTGAATCGGAGATTTTTCGGTTGAGTCACATTAGGTGAGGTTTGCCAAGTCAGTTACCGGCGCTCCACTCATTGTTCAAAGTGCGGTTGCTGGCTTGAACTCGGAGAACGGTTCTATTCCACAAGTCATAACAATGGCTCGAAAGTGATTTGCAAGAAGTGCTACGTTGATGCGAAAGGCGAATCTATGTTGCCGCCTATTGTAGTCTAGGGGATCTTCATGCAGAAATGTCCTCGCTGTAAGGGTACAGGGCAGAAGGCGTTTGACATGAAATGTGACCTCTGCGATGGAAAAGGTCGGGTCACGAACGACCATTTCCGGTCCCTCCAATCTAAATGAGATTTCTAATCTAGTCACAGAACTCTGGTTCTTCGCAGTTTCACAACGCCTAGCGGAAGCTATGTGGGAGACATCTGGTCCATCACGTACAGGTCTGCGATGAAAACAATTCTCGGTTTTATGTAACATTTTTGGGGTGTAGGAGCATCGGTCAGGTGCTTGTTGCTTCAAGAAATCCTGAAGTTGACGAGAAGTATTGCGTCAGGCATTTCAACGACTTGGGGACCGTTGGTCAACTGATATATTTTCGATCACTGGTCTTGTTTCTTGTGAAGTGAATTGTCCCTATTGCTGTTGGCGGCTTTGGGTA
>PMBQ01000205.1:10276-10480 GCA_003152955.1 Candidatus Bathyarchaeota archaeon | reverse complement strand
GGTTTGGTTTAGTTTGTTTTGGATTACCAGTAGTTCGGGTATCCGTATGATCCGTAGCCGTACCAGGGGGAGTAACTGTTCTGTCCGTAGAATGGATAATTGTTCTGTCCGAACCATGGGTAACCGTAGGATGGAGCGAATAGGTAGTCCGATACGTGACCGTAATAGTTGCCTCCAATAGTTGCATACACCATTTTCTTTCTT
>PMBQ01000205.1:0-10207 GCA_003152955.1 Candidatus Bathyarchaeota archaeon | reverse complement strand
AGCACCACGTAGATTCTTCCCAAAGAGTATCTTGCCACACTATATATACGGAAAGCAGGATATAAACTTATATATTTAGCATTATACATATCCATACTGCAGAGAAGATGCGTTCTATGGAAGCAGCATTCCTAATTCAACCGTGGATAGCGACTCGAACCATCACGGACTATTGCAGACTCTGCTATCAGACAAGAGATGGCACAGGTTTCCATGAATGCAAGCGTGCTCAATTGGCAGGCTACAACAGCCTTCTCGCAAGTCTCACAATGGAAACGGATCCCCACTTCGGTGACACCCTAAAACTACTTGAAGACGCGAAAGAGACATGCCTGTCAACAATCCACCCGAGGGATGCCACGAGAGGACGGATAGCTCAGCCCGTGAGAACGGGGTCTGAGGTCGAACGACGCGCGTTCTTCTGAAGTGATGGCTCGAGCGTAAAGCATAGTGTGAATTGATGAAAAATGAGTACGATTACGGTAACCAGAAAGATCGGGAAGATCCAGAATTGTCCAGAGTGCAGTGACGCAAACCTCGTTGAAGATTATGACTTGGGTGAATTGACCTGCCATAAGTGTGGCCTCGTTCAAACCGAACACGCGTTGAATCAGGGACCTGAGTGGCGTGCTTTTACTTCGGAGGAAAAAAACGAACGCGGTCGCGTTGGTTTGCCGACGTCCTTCTCTATTCACGATAAGGGTCTCTCCACTGTTATTGACCGTGTGAATCGAGACGCTTCCGGTCGCCAACTTCCATTTNNAATCTGGCTCAAGCTATGGCTGAACTTGACCGCTTAGCAGATGTGCTTCACATTCCCGCCTCAATCAAAGAACGTGCAGCACTGGTTTACCGTAAAGCTCTCAACAACTCCCTCGTGCGGGGACGATCAATAGCCGCATTAGCCGCAGCCTCATTGTATGCAGCTTGCAGGATATCTGAAACCCCAAGGACACTGAAAGACGTGGCGGCGGCAAGCATGATTCGTAAGAAGGCAGTCGCAAAATGCTACAGATTGCTTGTAAGAGAACTCGACCTGCGCATGCCAGTTGTGGACCCGGTGAAGTGCATCTCGAAGATCGCTACAGCCGTGGAGATTTCCATGATAACTCAACAGAGAGCAATACGCATCATGAATGAAGCGAAGAAGAAAGGATTAGTTATGGGTAAAGATCCGATGGGGCTTGCGGCCGCATCGCTCTACCTTGCATGTGTCTTGGAAGGAGAAAAGAAGACACAAAAGGAAATCGCTGAAGTTGCGAACGTAACCGAGGTCACAGTTCGAAACAGGTACAAGGGACTCGAAAAGGCACTGAGCCTCAGTGTCTCTGACATGATAATTGAAGAGAAGCGCAGACAAGTTCCATGAAGCTCATGCGATAGTCCGCATCCGTAACATCCGGCATTCGCGTCGCAGAAGAGGCCATTGTTAGAATCACTCACGTGCCGGTAAATTGGGGCTGAAATCCCCTCCCTCATCTCTGATGATTGGAGGCTGCACGTGCCTATCATTCTTACGAACGGGTTGTCTGTGGATGGATCCTATTGTTAGACGTTTGTCTTGACAACGCGGGGACTCAGGTCTTTCAGAGTGAATGCTTTTCGGAGAGGTGATGCATCCGCTGTTGTGCTGGCTCGGTTCGTCTTGAGCTAGAACTGGAAGGCAAATATGAGAGCGGCGTAGGCTGCGAAAAAGAAAAGTCCTAGACACAGTCCCCACCACGGCATCCTTCTTCTCAGGATGAACACTAGGAGAATCAAAGAAATCACAGTTGTAGCCATGACGCTGAAGTATGCATGTCTGTCGAGGGTCCACGAAGTAAGGAACAGGCCCATGGCAGGATAACAAGTCGAATAGAGAATCTTCTCGCCGACGAGCGAGCCCAGGCTGAGCGAGTCTTTCCCACGGTATCCCCAGATCAACGCGCTAATGGTCTCAGGAATTGCTGTTGCTGCTGGTACTACAATCAAGGCCAATCCGAGTGTGCTCATCTGGATGCCTTGGGCCAGTGCAATCACAGAGTCCACCATTCCCTCCGATCCGATGTACAGGCCCGCGGCTGCCACTAGGAGTTGAATGAGTGCAGAAACAAGAGGCAAGCGGATGATCTTTCCCCCATACCTGTAGAGGTAGCAATCCTCAACATCTTCGATGAGTCCTTCCTTCCTTCGCTGGAACATCAACCAGATGTAGAGAACATAAGCTCCCAAAAATACCAGTCCGAAAGCATACTTCACGATATGCGACCCCGCAATCAGGCTGGGCACCAAGGTTAGCGGAAAGAGGATTGTGATGAACACGTACGGTATTGCTAAGTTCCTTTCAACAATGAGATGGGATTTCTCTCGCCTCTTGACGAGGAAGCCGACTAGCGCGGTGAGACCCACCAGACCGTATGAGAGACTTGAAGCCATGAAAGGTTGACCAAACAGCGTGCCAATGCCGACCTCTTGGCCTGCGGTCTTTTCGACGCCAAACACAGCAACCAGAAAGACCGTCAATTCTGGTACAGATGTGAACAATGGAGCGATAATGGCTCCAACGAACGAATGACCAAGATTCATTCTCTTGCCAATATATTCCACTACATTGACGAATATCACGGCTGAAAAGAACACAATGGTCATCCAACCGAGCAATTCGAATATTGTCGCATCCAATTCAATTCGTCTTCTTTCAGTGATCGGCGGTTAGCCAAGCGTAGACTATTTTGCTGTTGCCTTTGAAAGCGTCGGCTCCTTGCTTCAAATGGAAGTGAAATACTAACGCGGTGACTAATGGATCCAGATCGTCCTCAAGCGTAAGAGCGTATGTGTACCGGTAAATTGGGGCTGAAATCCCCTCCCCCGCACCATCCATAATCCGTTGTGGACCAGAAAACATGGTCCTCCCCCCACCCTGTCCCAACATGCGCGCGTGGAGAATTCTAGAAGGCAGGCATGTCTCGTAGGGTCGGGCAGTGTTCGCTTTTTTCAGAGTACTGTGGGAACGTTTCCCCGATGTGAATTCTTATGCGACTGGTTAGTGGGGTCACTTGGATGCCATTGTCTTCCTAGTTTCGGCCACTACCGCCTTGACGGAGGGAAGTTGAACTAGGTCGAGTTTTGAGAGTATGTCTTCGACGATTTGCGCCTTGCGGACGTGTTCGTTTCCAAGAAGATACTCTTCGTATGCCCAGAGAAGTGCTTCCAGTTTGTCGGCTGCCTTCACTAGGATTGCTTCGGTGGTGTTCGTTTGCTCACTTGCTTTCCGCAGCCCTACGTAGTCGTGTGCCAAGTCATCTGGAAGGTCGTGCATCAGATCGTTGAACCATTGCATAGCTCTGCTCTCAATCGTTGCCGTAAAGGTGGGGTCTTGATGTTTGAATGGATGGTGTATGTCTCCAGTCCTAGCCTCTTCGACGTCGTGCAACAGCGCCATCCTCAGGAGCTTCTCGATGTCGATTTTCATGCCTCTACGCCGCTCAAGATCGGCTAAGATCATCGCATACATGGCCGTCAGGTACGAGTGCTGTGCCACGTCCTCACGGAAATGACATTTGTAAACGCTGAAACGACCAACAGTCATCAGAGACCTTATCGACATGAGAAAATCAAGAATTCGCGGCTTCAAGTCTCATCTAGCGTCTTTTCGATGTGGATACCTTAAACTGCTTTCGGTGGCGATAGCCGAAGCGCTATGTTCATCGTGATCGACTTTCGAATTCTCCGCGAATTCACTTAGAAGTAAAGTAAAAGAGTGTATTGTCCAGTGTTCGCTCGTCCTCGAAATCGGAGAGCAATTGGATTGTACGTTTACTTTTTCGATGAGGGCAAATCAGAACTCAGAAACCTTCTCGGTGGGAAAGGCGCCGACTTGGCAGAGATGACACTGCTTCACCTTCCCGTTCCACCAGGAATGACGGTGACCACTGAAGCATGCAACTACTTCTCTTCGACCGGAAAATTCCCAGAAGGGTTGGAGGAAGAGATCCAGTCAAAAATGAGAGCCCTGGAATCAAGGACTGGTAGAGTCTTCGGTGACGCGTCCAACCCACTTCTGGTTTCAGTTCGATCAGGTGCCCCGATTTCGATGCCAGGGATGATGGACACTGTTCTGAATCTCGGACTGAACGACAAGACCATAAAGGGTCTGATTCTGCTAACGAATAACGAGCGATTTGCCTTTGATACTTACCGCCGCTTCATACAATTGTACGGTAAAGTCGTACTAGGCATAAAGGGAGAGAAACTGGAATCAATTATTACCCAACACAAAAGGCGACTCAACGTAGAGTCGGATGTTGACCTAGATACCCACACCCTAGTCTCCATTGTGCAGGAGTTCAAGGAACTTATCCAACAGGAGACTGGAAAAGAATTTCCAGAGAATCCAATGGCACAGCTTCAAAATGCCGTTGCAGCTGTCTTCCAATCCTGGAATGGTCACAGAGCAAAAGTCTACCGCCAAGCCAACAAGATTTCAGATGCGCTGGGAACAGCCGTAAACATACAGACAATGGTCTTTGGCAACCTTGGGTCGGATTCAGGCACAGGCGTGTGCTTCACCAGAAATCCCTCAACGGGCGAAGCCAAACTGTACGGAGAATTCCTCATCAATGCTCAGGGCGAGGATGTTGTTGCCGGCATTCGAACACCTAAACCGATAGTCGGACTCGAACGCGAAATGTCCGGCGTGTTCAAGCAGCTACTTGATGTTTGTAAGCTCCTCGAACAACATTTCAGGGATATGCAAGATATCGAGTTCACTGTCGAAAAAGGCAAACTGTACATCCTTCAGACTCGTTCGGGAAAACGAACGGCCAGGGCAACGATCAAGATTGCAACGGACATGGCTCGAGAAGGACTTCTCACCAAGGAAGAAGCTCTCTTGCGGGTCAATCCATCGCACATTGAACAAATTCTCCATCCACAGGTAGACCCAAACTATGAGGAGCATCCCATCGCGATAGGTCTCCCCGCGTCTCCGGGAGCGGCAACCGGGAAAGTCATTTTTGATACAGACGAAGCACACAAGCTTGGTGCAAACGGGGAAGCTATCATTCTAGTTCGAGACGAGACAACCCCAGAAGATATACATGGAATGATCGCCGCGAAGGGAGTTCTAACAAGCAGGGGCGGCATGACCTCACATGCTGCGGTTGTTGCGAGAGGTATGGGCAAACCGGCTGTGGTTGGCTGTGAGCAAATCAAGATTGACGTCGCAGCAGAGACATTTTCCACCCGCAAGAAAGTTGTTAAGAAAAACGATATCATAACTATAGATGGCACAACGGGGAACGTTCTGTTGGGCGCCGTTCCCACAATTGCGCCACGTCTAAGCTCTGATGCTGAGGAACTTTTGAGCTGGGCTGATAGTTTTCGCAAACTAGACGTCAGGGCGAACGCTGATACTCCTCAAGGAGCTGCGCTATCTAGAGAATTTGGAGCTCAGGGCATCGGCCTTTGCAGAACTGAGAGAATGTTCAATGCCCAAGATCGGCTTCCGATTGTGAGGGAGATGATTCTCTCCACAACTGACGGAGAGCGTGCTACTGCGCTGGAGAAACTTAGACCACTGCAGAAAGAAGATTTCAAGGAAATAATGCGAACCATGCATGGTCTACCGGTCACTATACGATTACTTGATCTTCCTCTTCATGAATTCCTTCCAAATTACGATGACCTAATTGCGGAAATATCTGCCCTGCGAGCGCAAGGCGTTTCCACAGTTGATCTAGATTCCAAAGAGCGTCTCCTGAAGAAAGTCATGACTCTAGCTGAGCACAATCCCATGCTTGGACATCGGGGGTGTCGTCTTGCGTTGAGCCATCCAGAGATTTACGAAATGCAGACCAGAGCAATACTCCAAGCGGCAATTGACCTGCAGAAGGAGGGAATTCAGGTGCAGGTAGAAATAATGCTCCCTCTCGTAGGCGACGCAAATGAGGTCCGGTACTTGCGTGAGAGAATATCTGCTGTAGCCACAAAAGAGATGGAAGTTACTGGGTCAAGAGTTGGTTACAAAGTTGGAACGATGATTGAGGTTCCTAGAGCCGCCCTAACGGCAGGGAAGATTGCCCAATATGCAGACTTCTTTTCGTTCGGAACAAATGACCTTACCCAAGCAACTTTTGCATTCAGCAGAGATGATGCAGAAGCGAAATTCATACAAAACTACCTAGACAAGAAAATTCTCCCGGCCAACCCGTTTGAAGTTCTAGACCGGGAGGGTGTTGGGAGACTCATGCGGATCGCAGTCACGGACGGGAGGAAGACTAATCGTCAACTGAAAGTTGGGATCTGTGGCGAACACGGGGGCGAACCATCCTCTGTCGAGTTCTGCCACGAACTAGGTTTGAACTACGTTAGTTGCTCTCCGTACAGAGTTCCAGTTGCAAGGATTGTGGCCGCGCAGGCCGTCGTCCGCGAAAAAGCCGTCGAGTCTAAGGAGAACAGGTAACTGCGAACAAAGTTGCGCGTGTTTCCGTGTCGATTGTGTTTCTGCGCCTTGGTTATGTTTTTGCTGGACTCTTGAGCTTTACACGCCTAGCTCTCTCTGCGCCTCCGATGTTAGAGCATCTATTGGAAGAGCGGTCATGCTGCAAGTAGTCCCGTTGCTAGGTTGATCCGCAAATACGTGGTAAGGACCTCAGAGATCCCAGTCGAGAGAACGGCTGCTCAGCAGAAGGACGTTCGTGATTGTGATGCCAGCTAAACCAGTCTTTGAGTTCCCCAAATGCGATGGTTTGCTTAAGGACCATTCACCTAATTTCAGAAATACGTGAGTTACAAAATCGTAGGATTGCGTTACGGAACCTATGCAAACTCAAGCCAGTATCTTAACTTTCGGGATGTATACTGCTCTATGCTGAATTCTGCATGTTGCGTGAGAATAGCATAGTTGCTCGCACAGCTCAGCCGTCTCCTCATCAGCGAACCCGAACTCACAGACTTCACACAAATAGACTCGCCGGCCCTTCCTCACTGACTCCGATACCGTAAAACGTTCACCTTGCAATTTTCTGTATTGGTCGATAGTTAAACTACAGGCCGTAGTTAGTTGCACTTAATGATATCCCTTTAGTCAGCAAGCCTGCTAATGAAAACGTTGCATGACTTGACGCTTACGCTCTTGCCTCTTGGCTGTACGCACCGAATAGCTAATTCTATCATCCGAGAATATCTTCTCACTTCAGACTACGGGCTTTTGAGTACAAGAGCACTTTGAAGCAGGCTTAACTTGGTTTTTGGAGTTTTAGGAGGGCGCCACAATTGCCACAGAATGTCTCATTTCTTTTGAGTTCTGTTCCACGGTGGCCACAATGGTTTGCTGTTTCCTGATTTTAGGAAACCAACGTGCGTCTATGTCTCTCGATCGCGATGACTGCAATCGCGCCAATCAATACGGCCGTGACTGCTGCAGCGATGAGCAGCGTACTAGTCATATCGGTATTCTGGGTAATTATTGGTGAGAATGTTGACGTGGAATTGAGAGGGATCACTTGACGGGTCGAAGTCGATGGCGAAGCTGTTTGTGAGAGGCTGGTGGCTGTTGTCGTAACTGCCGTTGTTGTGGTAGTTGTGGCAGTTGTTGTGCTCGGAGGGGTGTATGGGGTCACGTTGATGTTGAACTGGTCCGACGTTGAAGTGACTACTTGACCGCTAAGCACACCGACCACATACGCCTGAAGCTGCAATACCCACGGGCCAGAAGATGACGGAGCAGTCACCTCGTTAACGACTGGATATGTGACGAAACTCGGAGATGTGGAATTGTAAGGAATGGTGGCACTTGAGAGGGTTCTCAAAGTGGTTCCGTCCAGCAAATCAACCCTAATCGCATAGGGCGTGCTAGGGTAGCATGAGCTCGTCACCGTTGTTAAAACCTGCACAGACTGTCCCGCTGGCACAGAATTCGGGTAGCGCAAGGAATTGATGATAATACTGCATGGAATGAATTGGGAGAAGCCTACCTGCAGACCAGCGAGCAAGATAATTATTCCAAGAAGCAGAAATACGAAAGTGACATGGGATTTTCCGATTAATCGGTGCAATTCGATACGGTACGACCTAGCATTCTGTATATCAAAGCAACGCATTAATGAACACTGGGATCAAGGAAGTGTCGGTGATCCTTTTGCGACTCAAAAATAAGGTGGTGGTTGTTACTGGCGGCGGTTCCGGTATTGGGAGAGCCTCTTCCATTCTATTCGCTAGGGAAGGTGCAAGGGTCGTGGTTTCAGACATAGTGGACGGATCTGGTGAGGAGGTTGTTAGGGCAATAGAAAGAGATGGTGGGAAAGCAATCTATGTGCACTGTGATGTCACAAAGGAGGATGAGGCGAAGAATCTGATTGAGAAATGTGTGGAGAACTATGGCCGATTGGATGTCTTGTATAACAATGCGGGAATGGGAATGGTGAAGCTTCTGCCTGAAATGACGGAGCAGGAGTGGGATCGGATTTTTAACGTGAACGTGAAAGGCGGATTTTTCTGTTCAAAATACACAATTCCCCAGATGAAAAAGCAGGGTGGAGGGGTCATTGTGAATACGGCTTCGAACTGGGGTTTGATCGGCTACCCTCATTGGCCAGCATACTGCGCAACTAAAGGCGCCGTGATAATGCTTACCAAGGCTTTGGCAATTGATCATGCGCCCGATAATATTCGCGTGAATTGCGTCTGCCCCGGGAACATAGACACCCCGTTACTCAGGGCTGGGATAGCTGCTGAAGGAAGCTTTGAAGAAGCCACCAAAACCATGGGCAGAATAGCGAAACCGGAAGAGGTAGCCTACCTCGCCCTCTTCCTAGCATCGGACGAGTCATCGTACATCACCGGTGCAGCCATGGTGGTGGACAACGGAGAGAGTGCTCGTGGAGGCCCAACCTGGCCCAGTTCACTCTACTTCAAAATCTAGCGAACGGACGGGAATACGATGAGTCCTCCAGAACCGCCCTCTCTCAGTCGTCTTGAATCAGCTGCAGTCAGCAAATCATTACCGGCAAATTGTGCCACAAACCTTCCCAATCTCGGAACTATTAGATTGCACATTATTCATAACATGTTGAGCTAGGTCTAGCATTGACCATTCTGACCCCTGGAAGATATTGCGCTTTCATGCTCGATCTGGGTAACTACGGCAGGGACGGCATTGACAACATTACTCCTAAGATGATCTTTGAAGAACTACGGAAGAGATCAAGTGATGATTTCGCCTTTACGAACTATCATTGGAGGCGGTCTGGTGACTTCCTTTTGCAGGTACACTCAACGACACCTACCTCTGCTCTTGATGCGAGAATCTCGGATGCCATTAATCGCGTATCGGGTACGAAGCTCAACAGGAGGTTCGAAGCAATCTTTCGGGATTTTACCACGCTACAAGCAATTATGCAATATGCAAGAGAAAACACCGCCCCAGCGCCGAGTGACTCGAATGTTGCCCGGAACAGAAGCGCAATGAAAGTGGCAGCTGTTTTCGTTGAGCCGAGGGGCGATGGCAATTTGGCAGTGTCTTGGCCTAAGCAGCTTGATACGCGAGTCGAAGTTCTAGGGATGGTCAGGGAAGACCCACGTACTTTGGTAGCTCTTTACCAGAGTCCTCGGAAAGGTGGCGAGTTTGATTATGTCACATCCACTGTGAAATTGTTCTACGCCCATGCAGGAATAGTTGTCAAGTCAACTGCAAGAGCATTGAGCGAGATAGATGACATAGTCTCAGAAAGGCTAAGGGAATGAAGGAGTACGATGAGGTAGCTCTTTGCTTACTTTGATTTCTTCTTTGCTTTCTTTTTTGCTTTCGGCACTGAAATCACGTGTGAACCTAGTGTTGCTATTGCAGGTTTAACACTTCCGATTCCTACGAAATTTGGTCAGCGTGGTCTGCGGAGCAAGAGATTCGGAAACATGTTGAACAGAATACGGATATGGTGAAGGCGAGTGTCTGGTCTGAAACCCAAGATGATGCACATTGTTAATCTTGTTTTGCGATAGCACTCGTGCGCAGCCAGTAGTCTTTGATTGCATCGGCCTGTTCTTGGACTTCTGGTATTCGGTCACGTTTCTTGCGGAGAAGTTCTATGGCGTCTTTCGCTGTGAACCCTTTGTGCACAAGATAGCACGCGAGTATCACACCGGTTCTGCCGATACCTGCGTTGCATGAGACTCCGACTGGAACTCCACGTTCAAGATGTGAGTCTATGTATTTGATGATCTTGTCGAT
>PMBQ01000147.1 GCA_003152955.1 Candidatus Bathyarchaeota archaeon | reverse complement strand
AAGGACTTGAATACGTAATGATATTGCAGCGATGGAATGGTGGGCCAGGAAGGATTGACTTCTTCAAAGTTGAGGCTCGAGGTCTAGCGCGTCTTGCACCTTCGGTACTTCTAAGAGCGGTCAAACTTGGGAGGGAATACGCTCACCCGGGAAAACATACCGCTGAAGCGGTAACTTACGATGCCAAAGTGTCAGAACCGACACGTCGATTTATCCGCCATCTATCAACGATTCTGGGCCTAGCCGAATCAACTCTCTCGACTAGTTCTGAAATCAAGTCGACGCTTCATGTCAGCGAAATCGGAGATGGTTCCATTCTTCTCGCCTTGACTTCCCCACCAGCACAACAAGAGGTGGGACCAAGGTTGCTGATTTCAAGGCTTCTCTGGAATTTACATGACTAAGGCCGGCGCTTCTCTTCGAATTCCATTTCGATCCGAGAGGCAAATGCGAGCGATCGCAGACGCACTAGGACCAGAAGCCGCCCATCCAGCCGGCACGAAAGCTCATGCAACAATCGTTGCACGAGGAAAACAACTGATTTTGAGGTTCGAAGGAAATGACTCGACCACTTTACGCGCGATAATGAGCTCATACCTACGACTGATTAGGGCATCCATGAACACCTGCAGTGCCGTTCTCCAGCTCGAACGAGCAAGCTCACGGATAGATAGAAATTAGAACTCGCAACAGAATCTTCGGTGGACGCATTTCTATGCTCAAGAATCTGGATCAAGAGATGGCGAAGAGAAATCTTCAAGGCATTGTCGTTTACGGCGACACGACCCTAGGCAACCCAGACCTAGCGTACGTTACAGGAGGTAACCTCGCCAGAGGAGGAATCTACATCAAACGGCTAGATCATGACCCACTGCTCCTAACCAGCGGCCTAGATATTGGGACCGCTCGGAGACTCGGCAGAGTGAAAAGAATCAAGACATATACTGAGTGGGGATTGGAGAATTTGACTGCAAAATACGGACGCGATAACGCTTACGCGCATCTAGTAACGTCAATTCTCAAAAGTGAGGGTATTCATGGCAACGTAACTATTTCCGGTCGCAACGATCTCTCTTCGGGAATCTACTTAGTCGATGAATTGCGCAAACTGGGCGCAAGAGTCGTGGGTGAGATCTCTCCAACAGTGCTCGAATCCGTACGAGCGACAAAAAACCGTACGGAGATCGACGAAATTAGTCGGGTAGGCAAAAAGACTGCTGAAATTGTGGAATCCGTTTTGAAATTGCTTCGAAACATGAAGCGAAAGCGAGGTCATCTATACCTAGGCAAGACGCGAGCTACCGTAGGCGACGTGAAGAAATTGATTTCATCAGGACTAGCCCAACAAGATCTGATTGCGCCCGAAGGCACAATTTTCGCGATAGGTACCTCTGGCGCAGACCCGCACAACGCGGGCATCCCGACGGACCAGATCAGGGAAGGAAAACCCATAGTTTTTGACATTTTCCCGCAAGCAGGCACTGGCTACTGGTTTGACTTGACGCGATCTTTCGTGATAGGCAGAGCTGATGCTAAAGCCAAAAGGCTGTTTGAATCGGTCAGCGAAGCGCAGAACGCTGGCTTGGACTTGCTTCGGGAAGGTGTGACGGGTGAGGCTGCGATGCTTGAGGCCTGCCGAGTTATCGAGCGTTACGGCTACAGGACTGTTAGAGAGATTTTTGAAGGAAAATCCAAGAGCATAGATTCAGGGTTCACCCATTCCCTCGGACATGGAGTGGGACTAACGATCGGTGAAAGACCGTATCTCTCTTTCCTAAGCAAGGACCCGTTGAAGCGCGGACAAGTGGTTACGGTGGAACCAGGTGTTTACTTGCCCAGATATGGGGGAGTGAGGATTGAGGACACCGTAGTGATCACGTCAAAAGGTATTGACAACCTCGCGAGCATAGATAAGGAACTTGAGCTAACATAGAGGAATATTGAGCAAGCTTGGAAACGAAAGTCGTGGACGTAAATGTTCCTGAAGGGTGTAATGTGATACTGGGACAGAGTCATTTTATCAAGACAGTGGAAGATCTCTACGAGGCCTTGGTGAACGCCGTCCCAAACATAAAGTTCGGATTGGCGTTCTGTGAATCAAGCGGGCCCTGCCTGGTCAGGTTCGACGGAAACGACTCTGAACTAAAACAGTTGGCTTCGAAGACCTCATTTCAGCTTTCCGCAGGGCACACTTTCGTTATTTTCATGCGAAACGCCTATCCCATAAATGTCCTTGACAAAGTAAAAGCAGTCCCTGAAGTCTGCAATATCTTCATGGCGACTGCTAACCCGTTCCAAGTAATCTTGGCTGAGACAGAGCAAGGGCGGGGCATAATGGGCGTGGTGGACGGTTACGCATCTAAGGGAATAGAGACTGAGAGGGATGTTTCAGAACGCAAGGAGTTCCTTAGAAAAATAGGTTACAAAACGAAATAGTAATTGCTCGTCTAGATTATTCAAGACTTGGATGAAGCCAGGAACCATCGAATGCCGCCTGAGGTATCTTCCAACCCTATTCCGATTTTTCTCAGGTGATCGCGAATATTGTCTGAAGTCTTCCAATCCTCGCGTTTTCTAGCCTCTTCGCGTACGGCTAGTATCACGTCAATGAGATCTTCAAACACCTTTCCTTGCCCGGCGTTCGCCCGACGGAGTATTCCGAAGACCTCTCCGAAATAGTCGAACGCCCGTAGGATCAACTCGATAGATTGCTTGTCCAATTTACGGTTCGAATATGTTTCAACATCTTTCGAATAGGTGATGATGGCAGCCAAAGCTCGAGGCGTATTGAAGTCATCATCCATTGATTCAACGAAACTGTCCATAGACTTCGTGGAAAGCTGTTGAATCTCAAAATCGAGACCCTGCTCCCCATGGTCGCGGGGCGTCTCCAGAAGGGTGGTAAATTGGTTGTACACGGAGCGCAGTTTGTCGAGAACTCCTTCTGCCTGAGCAATGCCTGCCTCGTCGAATTCAAGTTGCGTTCTGTAGTGTCTCATGGCAAAGTATAACCGCAGAGCCTCTCCGTCATGCCTTTGCACAAGCTCACGAATGGTTACGAAGTTTCCAATCGACTTTCCCATCCGTTCGCCGCTGACCATCAACAGGCCACCATGAATCCAGTACTTCACGAGAGGCTTAACTCCGGTCGCGGCTTCGGCTTGCGCGATTTCGGCTTCGTGATGTGGAAACACAAGATCAAGTCCGCCGCCGTGCAGGTCGTATTGCGGTCCGAAGTAGGTGGTCGTTATTGCTGTATCTTCAATATGCCAACCTGGTCTTCCCTTGCCCCATGGGCTGTCCCAAGCTGGCTCGTTGGGTTTCTGGCTTTTCCAGAGTGCGAAGTCGACGACACTCTTCTTCCTTGAGTCAGGATCGACTCTGTGAACCGAGAGCTGTTCTATGTTCTGTCCAGAAAGCCTCCCGTATTCAGGAAACTTGGAGACATCAAAGTACACATCTCCTTCGATTTGGTACGCGTAGCCTTTCTTGATGAGCACTGATATCTGGTCGACTATCTCGGGTACGTGTTCTGACGCTTTCGCGCAGAGATTAACGCTGGTTATGCCCAGCGCCTCCATGTCGCGAAGGAATTCCTTCGTGAAACGATCAGCTAGGAGCAGGGGGTCTTCTCCTGACGCGTTTGCGCGACTAATGATTTTGTCGTCCACGTCAGTGATATTCATCAAGTAGAAGACGCTGTATCCCTTAGCTCGGAGATAGCGAACAATTATGTCGTACGCCAAGTAAGTTCTGGCATGTCCAATATGGCTATGATCGTAGACCGTTGGCCCGCACACAAACATACGTACTCGGTTTCCGCGTAAAGGCCTAAACTCTTCAGTAGAACGTGACAGCGTATTGTACACTCTCAGAACCAAGCGACCCCATCCCTAGTGAATTGATTAGGCTCCAATGGCCGATATCGACTGTCTTCACTCTCAATCAGCGGCAAAAGACGAAACGCTTCTGCAAAGACGGCCACCCATCGTCGTCGCCGCGTTGCAGATTCTCATTCGGATATCTAATTAAGGTTATGATGTTGGGTTTGATGTCGAGGAATACCCTTGGTTTTGAACCAATGAAATCGTAACGTTGGACAACCAAAGTGTCACAACGTTACTTCGATCCTGAGCGCTCCCACAGTTTGATTCGCGTTCTTACCCTCACACATATATCGGACGAAATCTTCCAAATCCACAAAACGGATGATTGCTAGCATGGCACAAGCGGTCCTGAAGTCGGAGAAGAAACGTGAAGAACCAATCGTCCAACCTGAAGTGAACATCGGAACCCTTGGTCATGTTGACAACGGAAAGAGCACGCTAGTTCAGGCTCTCACAGGAATTTGGACTGCACGACACTCCGAGGAACTCAGAAGAGGCATTACCATACGAATTGGATATGCTGATGCCTTCATATTCAAATGCCCAAAATGCCGCGCTCCCAACAACTATACCGTTCAAGCTAAATGCCCTAATTGTGGCAGCGAACCGAAGTTCCACCGCGCGATAAGTTTTGTGGACTGTCCTGGTCATCATAGCCTCATGGTCACCATGCTTTCCGGCTCGTCCTTGATGGATGGAGCGCTGTTTGTCTTGGCAAGCAATGCGAAATGTCCTCAGGCGCAAGATAGAGAGCATTTGCTCGCGGCTGAGAGTATCGGGATCAAGAAACTTATAGTGGTTCAGAATAAGATCGATGTTGCGACGAAAGAGAGGGCGCTCGAGAACTACAAGGAGATCAAGAGCTTCGTGAAAGGAACAATTGCTGAAGACGCTCCTATCATCCCTATTTCAGCGCAGCATGGGACAAACATAGATGTCTTGCTACATGAAATTGAAGAGCGAATCCCTACGCCCAAAAGAGACTTGGACGCACCACCTAGAATGTACGTATTGAGGTCCTTCGAAGTGAACAAACCTGGTACAGACGTCGACGATATTCTCGGCGGTGTTGTGGGTGGATCTATCGTTCAAGGCCAGTTCCGAGTGGGCGATCAAATCGAGATAAAACCTGGTATCCAAATTCAGGAGGGCGGCAAGACGAAATATGAACGGCTTCTCACGACAGTCAGGAGTCTGAGCGTTAGCAGAGGCCAAGTTGAGGAAGCCACAAGTGGGGGCTTAGTTGGTATCGGGACGGACCTTGATCCTTCTCTGACGAAATCCGACGGGCTCGTGGGCAGTGTCGCAGGTAAGACCGACACTCTCCCGCCAACTCTCGACAAAATCACCTTGGACGTCAAGCTCTTCGAAAAAGTAGTTGGCACGGAACTAGCGGTCCCGGTAGAAAGAATAAGAACCAACGAAGCGCTCGTCCTGAACGTAGGGACTACCGTAACGTCGGGAATCGTGACATCAGCGCGAGAGAGTCTGGCAGACATTACGCTAAAGAAACCGTCTTGCGCCGAAAGTGGGTCAAAAGTTGCCATCAGCCGGCGAATAGCTGACAGCTGGCGACTGATAGGATTTGGTACTCTGAGGGCCTGAAGATGCCTATCAAAGTGATCTTGGATTCGAATTTCCTGATGATCCCATTTCAATTCAAGATAGACATCTTTCAGGAAATAGAATACCTCCTTCAAAAGAAGGTGGACTTCGTAGTTCCTTCAGCGGTGAAGCGCGAATTGACAGGTATCTCCTCAAGGGGGGGCGAAGGAGCCCCTGAGGCATCGCTTGCCTTGCAGCTGGCGTCTCGATGTCGAGTTGTGGACGTAACTCTCGAACCGCAGGAAACCGTTGACGACGCGATCCTCAAAGCTTCCCAAAAACTGGGTGCCGTAGTCGCCACGACAGACATTGAACTCAAGAAGAGGCTAAGAGCTATTAACGTGCCAGTTGTGTACTTGCGCGAGAAATCTAAACTAGAAGTTGAAGGCGTAGAACCTGCTTACTTCTAGAGAATCCGAGAAATGATCACCCAAAGGCAATTGAAATGTTCAGATTGTTAACTATCGAAGACATAGTCAGAATTCCGCCCAAGAGTTTCGGTCATCCAATTGACAAGGCTGCCAAGGAGCAGATCAAGCTCAAGTATGAGAATGTTGTCGACGAGGAGCTTGGGTACGTAATCCTGGTTGTCGATGTTGATGTTGACCCGGTGGGAAAGATTCTCCCTGGGGACGGTTCCACATACCACAAGGTCAACTTCAAACTTCTGTCGTTCTATCCTGAAATGCATGAGGTTGTGGAAGGAGAGGTGGTCGAAGTTACTGACTTTGGCGCCTTCGTTAGAATCGGCCCTGAAGACGCGCTTTTGCATGTCTCACAGATAATGGACGACTACATTTCGTTCGACGAGAAGCACGGAGTACTGGTGGGCAAAGAATCGCAGAGGAAGCTCGGCAAAGGCGATATGGTCAGAGGAAGAATTATCGCGGTGAGTTTTCCGCGTGGCGGAACTGGAGGAAAGATAGGCATCACCATGCGCCAACCCTTCCTTGGGAAACTCGATTGGATAGAGGCTGACATAAAGAAGACTAAGGCAGTGCATGAGGAGAAAGCGGCTTGACCGAAAAGGCCTGCAAGAATTGCAGGTTCATCAGCAACGGGCCTGTTTGTCCCAATTGCAAGTCGACGAATCTTAGCGACGATTGGAGCGGGTTGGTTGTCATTATGGATCTTCCGAACTCTGAAGTGGCCAAGAGAATGGGGATCACCGCCCCGGGCCGTTATGCGCTGAGAGTCCGCTGACCTCGGAGTACTACTCGCTGCCAAGTTGTTCGTTGTGTCAAAGTTACTCCTCACCGAGTCTCAGAGAGAGCGTCTGAAAGAGCCGCTCGGTCAGCTTGTTGCAGGCACCTCTTCTGAGTGCAATCAAAAGCTCAAAGACATGCAAGCGGCTGAAAAGCCACATCTTCTAATTCTTGTTGGCGACACTATTTCGAGGAACGCGATTCAATCTGGAATTCGGGCTGACGTAATCATAATTGACAATAAAGAGATGCGCGCAGATGCAGCCGAGTTTAGCCACGGAAAATCGCGGATCTTCNNACGATCAACTTCCTCGCTTGGCAGGCGGTCGCGGAGGCGATCCAGAAGGGCGACAGCGCAGTCATTGTGGATGGTGAAGAGGACCTCCTAACGCTGGTAGCGATCCTAGTTGCGCCTGCCGGATCCATCGTAGCGTACGGTCAACCCGAAATAGGAATAGTTCTCGTTCGGATTTCTGAAGACAAGAAAGATGAGATTCAAGCTTTGATCGATCGGATGAAGAAGCTGGACTAGCCCTATTTCTTGCCCTTCACAAAGTCAGTGAAACTGCAAGAACCACAAGTCCAACGTTCAACAGGGCTCTTGTGAAAGGCCATTATGCTACCACATCGAGGGCATTTCTGATTCTTGAGTTTGATTGTTGATTTCGCAGCGTCAATCTCGTATAGTGCTCCGAGACGAGCCTTAGGGCCCTTCTTTTCGCTCACTTTGGTTTCGCTCACTTTGGTTCAGGCTCCTTTTCTTTCTTGGAAGCTTCGGGAGGCGCTTTCGCCTCCGGTTTGGTTTTTTCTTCCTTAGGCTTCTCTTTTGGTTTCTCCGCCTTCGGTGCCGCCTCGGCTTTCTTCGCTTCCTGCTCCTTCACAAGTTTTCGTTCTTCTAGCGGAAGATTTCTAGTTTGAATATATTTGGGTACAATTCGCAGAGCGGCCGCCTTATCATCGTAGACCTGAACCTTGCACACTGCACTCTGCGTCCCTGTCTTTGTTTCAACATCCGTTATGTAGACCGTCTCAGGTTTCACGCCATATTTCGATGCCACGGCTTTTCTCAAATCAGTTCTCGACGGAGTGCCTGCTTGATCATGGTCAACCTCCGCAGAGATCTCCTTTCTCTTCAAAAGTGCGTTGTATTCTTCTTGTTTGATCTTAAGCTCCAACCAAATCTAACCTCTCTACTTGCCTTTCTTCGTGACTTTCTTTACCGCTTTCTTAGGCCGCGATCTCTCAGCCGGTTTTTCTTTGCCTGACTTGAGAGCCTCGTCTGCAGGCTTGGGTCCGACCGTGGTTTTGGATTCGACAGGTGACTTCTGTTCTGTTTCTGTCACCTTCTGGGAAGTGAGGTTAATTTGGTATGTCTCGTCTGTTATGATCTTGCCCCTGACCAGTTTTCTTCTTCTTTCGCCGTGTCTTGTGGGGTTGAACCCAGGCCCGGATGAGAGGACTATGTATTTCTTTACTCCTCCGTGCACATCCCCTCTCATGGGAATTCCATTCTTGTCGCATCCGCCAGAGATGCGTAGCTTTCCTTGGCCGATTCCCAGTGCTGAGCCGTCTATAATCTCACCCAGCGAACGGCCGACGAGCGCCTGTGCACGAGCTCCTTCAATCTCGTTCGCAGATGACTTGCCCGTGGTCGGATCTGAGATTATGAGTTTGAACTTCGCCATGATGTTGACCTTGTTGAATCGCGGAGCGATACTACGCCCTTGATGCCTTTTATTAACATTGCCAGAAGTCCTGAACCCCCAATTGTATCACGAGTTGGAATCTAACGGCTGCTCCCGCTCTTCAGATATGACTTCAGTTCTGAGATGCTGACAAACGCCATCTCCCTACGCTCAGGTTCAACTGTCTCGAGCCAAATATGGCGAGCTTTCCTGCCCTCAATCTCTCGAACAAATTGATCGACAGGCAGGGCAAATACAGGGTCTGACATGATGCCGCCGCATATTTTCTGAACAAGGTCAATTCTCTCCCGTCTGCCCATCTTCCCTTCCAGTCTAAAGTAATTCACTTTGCCCTCACCAGAGTGTAAGATTCCAAAAGTAGTCGCGTCCTTTAACTCTAAAAACAGCATCGAATACTGATGAATTTCACTTATGACTTGGAGAACATCATTCGCCGAGATCATCATTCATCATTATCCGGTAACGCGACGATTGGGCGTCGAATTTGAAAAGCACAGTCCCTATTCAAGTTTGGCAAGCCGAGACGGTAAAGGGATTGGGATACACTCTTTCAGACTATCCTGGTCCAAAAACTCGATTGCTACTCGCAGTGTTCGCGGATCAGTTCACGCGAATTTAGAGCAGAAACGTTCATAAAAGGCTCGCTGAAGGTTACGCTAGCCAATTGGCAAATGTGCGGTGTAGTGAATGCCAAAATCATTCTACGTTAAGTTCGAAGTACCGAAGGAAATGTCTGACAAGGCATACCAACTTGTCCAGATTGCAAAAGATTCGGGCAAGCTCAGAAAAGGCACGAATGAGAGTACGAAGGCTATCGAGCGTGCGGTAGCAAAACTCGTTCTCATAGCTGAGGATGTTGACCCTCCCCAGGTTGTTGCACACCTGCCTATTTTGTGTGATGAGAGGAAAATTTCATACCTCTTCGTTCCAAGTAAACTTGAACTCGGCAGGGCTGCAGGAATTGATGTTGGTTGCGCAGCCATCTCCGTGTTGGATGCTGGAGAAGGGGCCAAGACGCTTAAGGAATTGATCGATTCCAATGAGCAATTGAGAAAGGGCGGAGCCAAGGCGTAGACATGAGTTCTGCGAGAGAACGCACAGAAGAAGCGATAACGCCCGCCGAAGTCACTCAGATTATCGGCAGAACCGGTGTGACAGGAGAAGTGATTCAGGTGCGCGTCCGAATCTTGGAGGGGCGCGACAAGGGGCGAGTGATAACCAGAAACATAAAAGGCCCTATACGCGCTGGCGACGTGCTCATGCTTAGGGAGACCGAGAGAGAAGCCAAGAAGATAAGGTAGGGAGACGAGTCTGAATCTTGCCAAGAACGCACATATGCTCTTTCTGTGGAAAAGGCTTCCCGCAAGCAACTGGAACGATGTTCATTCAAAATGATGGGTCAATACGTTACTTCTGCTCGACAAAGTGCAGAAAGAGCCTGATGGTTTACGATAGAGACCCCCGCAAGCTCAAATGGACAGTATACTACGGCAAGAAAGAAAGGGGCAAGTAAGGTTAAGTAGACTTGACCGAGCAAACCTTCTCATTCCTCAAACCTGAAAGCGTCATGAGAGGGTTTATCGGCGAGATCGTATCGCGTTTCGAAAGAAAAGGGCTTGTTTTGGTTGCTGCGAAGCTGATGCACATGTCTGTTGAGCAAGCAGAAAGACTTTACACGATGCATAAGGGCAAACCATTCTTTCAGGAACTTGTAGGGCATGTGACCTCCGGTCCAGTTTTCACCATGATTTGGGAAGGACCGAATGCTGTAGCATTAGTCCGGAATCTGGTAGGCGCAACGAATCCGGCAAGCGCGGCTCCCGGAAGCATACGAGGAGATTTCGCGCTCACCATGACTCCTAATGCGATACACGCTGCCGACTCCGCTGAAAATGCTAAACGTGAACTTTCGATTTTCTTTTCTTCTGATGAGGTAGTCGAGTATTCAAAACCCACAGAATGAGTGCCTGTTGAAGTAGGTCAGAAGCCCCATACCGGGTTTTCTCGTCGCTTGAGTTGAATCAATTCTTTGATGGTTTCTTGATCACTCGCGGTAAGCTCGGCAGGGAACTTCGTCATCAGTGTCCTCAGATGCCTTTCGGGAACATCAGCGTAAAGCACATCTCCCTCCGAGATGTTTCGTCCCACCACGCCATCCTCGATCGAAACCGCCACTTGCATTCCCACGAGCGCTTCTTGAACATCCTTACCTTGATCCTGTATCCTTTGCACGTCGCCAAGTTTCTTGCCGGAGTGGGCGATAATTGGAGACTTAGGTTTCATTCGACCGGACAAAATCTCCACTCCAACGATTGCGGGCTTACTCCTTCTGAAAATGAGCCCTGTCATCACTTTTGCCTTGCAAGGTCGAATTATCGCGTCAAGCTCTGCTTTGACCCCTGCTGTGCGTTGTTCGTCGCTCCAACGCAAGTAATCCTCCATCATATGGTAGATATCATCGGACTGGAAAATCGGTATACCGGCAGATTTTGATTCTTGTTCAGCGTCAGGCAGGATCTTCACGTTGAACGCCAGCACGACAGCGAGCAAGCGGTCTTCCGGGCTGACCGCCTCTGCCTCAACAACGTCGCGCCTTGAAACATCCCCGATGTCGGCAAGCCGTATTTGCACATCGTGACGAGCTAACGCTTCGGTGACTGCCTCAAGCGAGCCCAAGGTATCGGTCTTCAGAATTATGCCTGATCTCTCGGTCTTGATCCGCAGCTTTTCCACTTCGTCCTCGATAATTCGCACGTATTCCTTGGCATTCTTGGCCTTGGGAACTGCGTATAGTGCAGAACCCGCGAGTGCTTTTTCCAGATTGGGCGCGNNGCTACTTTTACGCCGGACGCCGCAGAGACTCGACGCACGCTCGTGAAACGGTCTCCCGGGTCCCTGATCTCGTCGAGGGGTTTCGGAAGAAGGATCGCCCGAACTTGGGTGATGATTGGATGATCGCGTCCTCCAATAACGATCGTGTCTTCGACTTTCAATGAACCGTCGTATATGATGGCGTTGATTGTAGTTCCGAGTCCAGGCTCATCTTTCACTTCGAGCACTGTGCCTCTGGCGGGGCCTGATGAGACTTGGAGCTCGTTGGACAAGTAGGCTTGGGTTAATCCCGTGAGGACTGCGAGCAATTCAGGTATTCCTTCTCCGGTTTTGGCGCTCACAGGGACGATGGCTACATTCTGAGTGAAATCTGAAAGTCGATCGAATCTCTCAGCACGGAATCCCAGTCTGGATAATGTCCCCATAATTGTGTACACTCGGTTGTCCAGCTCAGTCTGGATTTCAGGGACCTGTGATTTCACCGAAGCCAAAAACGAGGCTTCCGGATGGGATTTCCAACCAGAGATTGCATCCACTTTGTTGGCTGCCACAATGAACGGTGTCTTACGGCTTTTCAGAATGTTTATTGACTCAACAGTCTGGGGTTCGACACCTTTTGTGACATCGATGACCAGGATGGCGATGTCTGCGGCAGAACCTCCTCTACGTCTAAGGTTCGAGAAGGTCTCGTGACCGGGCGTGTCGATGAATAGAAGCCCAGGGACTTTGAGTTCAAAGTGAAACTGTTTCAATAGCTCGCCGCAAATCGCTTCTATTGTGCTACTCGGGAGGAGGCTTGCCCCAATCACTTGCGTGATTTGACCGGCTTCACGCTTCGCGACAGTTGTACCCCTCAACTTATCGAGAAGTGTAGTCTTTCCGTGATCTACGTGCCCGAGTACGACGACGATTGGTTGGCGGAGTGTCAAGGGTACCACGCTGAGCTATTCTCTATGCCATCTAGAAAGAAATTCGCCCTTAAACTTTAGTCGAGCTTTTTACCCCCGGTTCCATACGCTGCCGTGGCGTCTCCCACAGAATGACTGCTCAAGAAAACAACGTCTTTGAAGAGCTTGCGAAACCAATACGAGAGGCCCTTCAAGAGCGTGGCTTCGTTTCTCCAACTGATCCACAACTCAGGGCAATTCCGGAGATCCTGGCTGGCAAGAATGTTCTGCTGATTTCTCCCACTGCGTCTGGGAAGACTGAGGCGGCGATGTTACCTATTCTGAGCATGTACGTGACGAATCGAAGCAATGAACCTGGCATAAAGATTCTGTATATCACGCCTCTCCGCGCCCTAAACCGGGATATGCTTGACCGCTTCGAATGGTGGGGAAAGCGTTTGGATCTCAGGATTGCAGTTAGGCATGGGGATACGGAAGTTAGAGAGCGAACATTTCAAGCCAAGAGTCCACCTGACATGCTGATCATCACTCCCGAGACGCTTCAGGCAATAATGACTGGGCGAGTCATGAAAGGTCATTTGCGGGCTGTTAGATACGTTATCATTGATGAGGTTCATGAGCTCGCCGAGGACAAACGAGGAAGTCAACTCACGCTCGCCCTAGAGCGATTGCGGTGGGCGACGGGTAACGAATTCCAAATAATTGGTCTCTCGGCCACAATCGGCACCCCGGGGAAGGTTGCAAAATTCCTCGTTGGTGAGCGAAGAGAAGTTGTGATAGTCCACGTTCCGGTAGGAAGGGAGATACGTCTCGAGGTCATATGCCCCCATCCTAGTCCGAAGGACGCTGAGCTAGCGTCACGGCTGTACACTCACCCCGAAGTGGCTGCAAGACTCAGACTAATGCGCAATCTAATCGAGAGTCATCGGTCAGTAATACTCTTCACAAACACGCGAGCTGTCGCCGAGATTATTGCCAGTAGAATGAAAGTCTGGGATGTGGACTTTCCAGTCTCAATTCACCATGGGTCATTAGCTAAGCCTTCTAGGATCAGCGCGGAGAAGGGACTCAAGAATGGAGAATTACGCGGACTTGTGGCGACTTCGTCTTTGGAGCTTGGGATCGACGTTGGAACCGTAGACTTTGTGATTCAATACATGAGCCCCCGTCAGGTCACTCGACTCATACAGCGAGTTGGACGGAGCGGGCACCGTATTGGCAAGGTTGCGGATGGTGTCATCATTGCTTTCGATTCTGATGACACTCTGGAGGCCGTGGTGATCGCTCGACGCGCGTTGCAGGAAAACCTGGAACCTGTAACAATCCCGGAAAAACCTCTTGACGTACTAGCCCACCAACTAGTCGGCTTACTCATACAGAAGGGCAGATGGTACGTACACGAAATCATGGAATTGGTCACGAAAGCCTACCCATACCGAAATCTCACAGAGGATGACTTGATCGGCGTAATCAACTACATGCACACCCGATACCCGCGTCTCGCCTGGTATTCCCAACTCGACAGTGTTGTCCTCCGACCTCGCAGATTGAACGCGTTATTCACTTACTACTTCGGCAAACTCTCCATGATACCTGATGAGAAGCAGTACCTCATAATCGATCAAGCAAATGATGAAGCCATAGGCGTGTTGGATGAGGCGTTTGTTGCCGAATATGGAGAACCCGGGAGGAAGTTCATTGTGCGTGGCAGTCCATGGAGGATGATGAGCATAAGGGGTGACAAGATACACGTCAAGTCGATCAAAGATCCCTCTGGATCGATCCCGAGCTGGGTCGGAGAAGAGATCCCGGTTCCATTTGAAATTGGACAGGAAGTCGGATCCATTCGAAGATATGTGGAAACGGAGAGTCGCTCTGGGAAAACTCAATCCGAGACCGTGGCTGGCCTCTGCAAACTCTACCCTGCAAACGATGAGACAATGCGCCGAGCTCTGAGCGAGACTTTCGAACAAGTCGCCGCAGGTCTCGATCTTCCTACTGACAAGCGAGTAATAGTCGAGGACTGGGAGGACTTTGTAATAATCCACGCTCACTTCGGACTCTTGGTGAATCGGACACTCGCGAGATTAGTGGGGCACGTTCTGTCCGAAGATCTAGGCTTGACAATTGGAGTCCAACAGGACCCATACAGGATAGTTGTACAAACGTCAGGAGCGGCAAACGCGGCCAAAGTTGGACAGGTGCTTCAACAACTGGCAAAAATGGACATCAACGCTCTCCTCGTTGAATCTTCCAAGAAGACAGGCCTATTCAAGCGGCGTCTGGTCCACGTAGCAAGAAGGTTCGGGGCAATTACGCGTTGGGTGGAAAGCGGGAGCATCAACCTCAGACAGCTAATGAGAAGCTTCGAGGGAACCGTCATAATGGAAGAAGCCTACAAGGAGACGATGGAAAAGGATCTTGACGTTTCGAATACAGTTAGCGTTCTTCAACAGTTGGGTAGTTCAATCGAATTGACGGTAGCACCGAGAGCAGCAGAGGC
>PMBQ01000132.1 GCA_003152955.1 Candidatus Bathyarchaeota archaeon | reverse complement strand
CCTCAGGGCCCAGCTGTGAAGCGCCAAGAAACCCCGTAATGGCATCACGATACCCAACTTCACACATCCCGTGGGTTCTGGACCCTAGTTGTTCAGGAAGAACCTGTTCTTGACCGTCTGCTTTGCAAGGCCTTCTACAACCGAAAATGACGACACTCACCGCTTCCGTATGAAAATATGCAAGAACGAGCGACGAATAATGGGTACCTGCCTGTCCGAACAATCAGGGGAGCTTCAAAGCTGTTTCCCTGGGCCAAGGCCCACATCTATGTGAAGACCAGCGCCGGTATGAACCTACACACCCAGCTCGATTTGCATGCAAATCCCCACATCATTGGAAGGGTTTCTACGGCCAATGTAAATGAACGGCACTTTCTTGATGATCTCATGTTTGAACCCGACATCCTTCACATTATGGACCGTGGCTACATGGCCATCCGACGCCTGAAGAAGAACGGGACAGCCAAATCTTGAGCGTCATGCTCTTTGAGAAAGAGTCGATAGATCAAGGTACTTACAGATCATCACGGCCTTATCTCAGCCTTCGAGGATCCGAACCAATCGAAACTACTCAACCTTTAACCGGACAGTACTAATGAAAGATGGTCATTTGTCGTCTGATCTCTGTTTTTGTTTTGCTGCCAGCATTGAGGGTGATGTACTTATTTGTGCCGGATTAAGTGAGATTGTTAGAATTGTTGCGCCCGGTGCCCAGACTATCTTGTTGTTACCTGACCATCCACGAATCAGAGGGAAGCAACTCCCCGCATTTGCTAGTTTTGATCGGATAATCCGCCTGCCATTTATGCATGCAACCAAGAACATCATTCGCGGTTTTGTGCAAGCTCTCACTTTGCGCAGAGCATTGGAAGGCCTGTGTTTAGGAGACGATGTTATCTGCTTCATGTTTGATCTATATGGTGTGAGCGATTTGCTCGTTTATCAAAGACTGAGGAAGATGGGCAAGGGCAAACGGAGTAAGATTGTGCGCCTGTCTGCGTTTGCCATTGATGCATGGCCATCGAGTGGGCTGCAGATAGCCTGGAAGGGAACTCTCCTCGGGTCATTGTACGGTTTGGCATTCGCACGGAAAATAATGCCTGAGTTCAGGGTAACCGGGACANNTACGATTTTCATTATGAGTGAGTCACCAGAGAAACATACCAATGGGAATCTCTTCTCCGATTTACCTTACCCACCCCGCATATTCCTAAATGATAAGTATGGCTTCTCGAAGGGAAGAGAAGGTAAGATTGACGAAGACTGTATTCTTGTTCTAATGGACAGCAGCATCCCAAGGACTCTAGACCTGCAAGAGAGAGTCTTTTGGGACAGAACAGAGGAGTTGCTTTGCTTCTTGACGAAGTTGCATAGCGGGGTTGTGTATGTGAAAGGCCATCCTGCTTTCTTTGATGATTCATATCATCGTATCAGGAACAGAGAAATTCGTTTCTTAGCCAAGGAACTTTCAGCAGAGGAGATCTACCTCCGTTCTTATAAGAGCATAAAGGCCGTTGTCGGAGTGGCTTCCACAGGACTGATAACCGCTTCGTGGTTGGGACTCCGAGCCTACGATTGTGCCTCATACTTCGGTCTTAGGGGTCAGCATGCACTTCGAATTGACAGGTTCATATCCATTGCCCCTGGCGTAAGACGAATTCGACGCCTAGAGGAAATCACCCTTGAGAGAATTGAGCCACCTGATCATGTCAGGACCGACGACAGTGAACGATTCATCCGTGAATGGCAGTGTGTCTTGGCTGCCATCGAGGGTGGCGGGGGAGTCGCGTGACCGAGAATCGCGAAAGTCTGAAGACAGCCTCGCTAGTTTCCGTCCGCTGGATAACGCTAAGCCGAGTCATTACGAAAGGGATAAGTCCGTTTGTTATTCTGTACCTTGCGAAAATCCTCACCCCCGCAGACTTCGGTATTGTCGCGTTGTGCAGCGTAATCATCGGCTTTACTGGTCTCTTGCAGGGGATGGGTTTTGGAGATTATCTTCTTAAGGAGAAGGATCTCACAGACGATTTCGTGGATACTGCCTTTTGGGCCAGCATTGCAGCCGGTTCCGTCCTCTCTATGGCAGCTTATCTCCTCTCACCAATGTTCGCAAGGATTTATAGCGAACCACAGCTAGTGTCAGTGCTGCCGGCCTTTAGTATCGTTATCCTGAGTAACGCTGCGGGCTCAGTCCAATTGGTATTGCTTCAGAAGGCAATGCGCTTTCGCGATCTCTTCTGGATTGAGTTCATACCTGTTGCCGTCTCGCTGTTAATAACACTACCCCTGGCTGCAGCCGGATTCGGTGTATGGGCGTTGATTGGGGGGGAATTGTGCAGGAGCATTCTAGTGAATCTGGCCTATTGGGTTACAGGCCGCTGGATCCCTCGGGTGCGGTTTTCAAAGGACGCATTTATCAAAATGCTCAAATTTGGCTATTGGGTCACAATTGAGAAGGCAGAAGAGTATGCATATTCAAACCTTGACAGAATAGTCCTTGGATACTTTGGGAGTTTCTCATTGCTTGGGATTTATGTACTGGCACGGCAGGTATTCACTCTCGCCTTTCAGACTACGGTTAGTCCAATCCAAAGCGTTACATTTCCGATGCTGGCACGACTGCAGGGGTCCATTGGAGACCTCCGCCGGGCCTACTTCAAGATCGTAAAGCGGATGATGTCGCTGAGCTTGCCACTTGCCGTTGGGCTTGCATTGCTGGCTTCGAGC
>PMBQ01000063.1 GCA_003152955.1 Candidatus Bathyarchaeota archaeon | reverse complement strand
CTTGGAGATCGACGGTAAACTCGTGGTAGGAATACCTACAGAAAATCGCGCATATCAGGTTTCACGAGCGATAACGGGTCTCCAAAAGCCAAGCGATCACTTCCACAGCGGAGTGTACGTAGAGACCTTGCTTGCGCGAAAATTCCCACACACAAAGTCAACGACACTTCCATTTTCGTTCCTCCCAAGATCTCTTTCACTTTACAGTGTGCTAGTGTGCGGCAAACGCCTAGATTCTGAAATCACTGCTGAGCGAACGTTCAAGAGCACATTATCGAGTCTATGAATATGATTTAACTCAGGATCGTGAGGCGGCGACATCGACAAGTTACCAATTCTGGTTGAGCGAGAAAGTAGTACTGCCATTATTGTTCTCTCTCGGTTTCTTATCTCGTTTTTATCCACTGCTTCAATTTCCACGCGTGGGATTTGACCCCCTCTTACATTACGAGTTCGCGCAAGCACTGCTTCAAGGTAGGACCAGCATCGTGATTGTGAGCCAGCTCCGTGAGCACGCTACAGTCTACTATCCCCCGCTATTCCACATGTTTTCGCTCGCCTTCTTCCTAGCACTTCCAACCGTTGACCCTTATCTGATCATGAAAATCATCGTTGCAGTGCTTGACAGCCTCCAGCTCTTTCCAGTCTACTTCATTGTGAAGTATATTTCAAAATCTAATATCGGCGCAACGATGGCCGCGTTTGTCGCGATGATAACGCCAAGTGATTTCAATATGATCGCGTGGGGAGGCTACGCGAACATTGCAGGACTCCTGCTTATAGCAATCCTAGCCTATTTCATAATTAAAGAGAGAACTATTGCGGTAGGCATCGTATCCACGACTCTCTTCCTCACACATCATCTATCCATGCTGTTTGCTATAGGGCTCTTTCTTCCTTACCTTCTTATTATTTGGCTGAAAACCCGAAAACTTCCAATGTCCCTAGTTGCTTTGGCTGCTGCGATGGGTGTGGCCTATGCCACTTTCTACTGGTATAGTTTGCTTCCACTATTCGAGCTATACACGTCGTATGCTCCACGTTACTCAGCGTTTATCTTGCCCGCTAATTGGCCCCAATTGTTTGGTTATCCCCTTCTCGTTGCCGCGATCTGTGGGATTGTGCTGCAAGTGTATCGAACTAGCGTGAAATTAGTGAAATCTAACTTGCTCCTCTACATGTGGTTCCTTATGCCGCTTCTGCTTGGATATGCCTATTTGTTCGGGGTTCAATGGGATTCAGTGCGTTGGATTTACTTCCTCCAACAACCGGCATGTATCTTGTGCGGAATGGCGACTGCCCACTTCAAGAACAGGAAATTGATCGTTGCCATTATTCTGCTTGCGTTCGTCCTGCAGTGGATCGGAACCATGCAAACCTACAACGCAGCTATCTGGGCCAACGCTCAACAAGTTTCATAGAACCGTCAAGGAAGTGAAGCATCAGAAGCACTGGCGATGCTTCCGGATGATGCTGACCAGAATACTGAATTAATCCGTGTCCTGTGGTTGGTGTGAAGTCATCAATGCTCTACCCAAGACATGTCGAGAAGATAAGAAAATACAGGCTTACAGTAACTGTGACGCTTCTCCTGATCGCTCTATCGGTTTATGCAGCTGTCATCATGGCCGAGCAAGGCTACTACTACTGGAGCCCTTTCTTCAGAGCTCAATCCTCATCGGCAATATTCTTCTCCATCGTGTTTGTAGGCGTCGCAATACAACTTGCAAGAAGAAATGTTCCTGACCTTGAGACCTTTTCAATCGCACTCGCAACAACGCTCTCCGCAATATGGCTCTATGAACTCGTCTATCACTACTCGTTCATTGGGTACTTGAATTACTTCCGATATCCATTCTTTCAATTCTCTGACACGAGCACCCTCCTCATGGACGGTGCTCTATCTCTTCTTGTAATAGTAGGCCACAAATACATCAGGACGAAGAGTAACTACTTTCTCTGGTCTTCTTTAATCATTTTTTTGATACTATATTCAACTTGGCTGCTGCTCGGTTTCCCACAATACACTGACCGGACATTCCAGTTGCCGCGATTGCTGGTAGTGGAGGACCCCTTTGCAGCAGCTTTCATATTGAACAGATTTTCTAAGTTGTTTCTGTGCATTGCTTGGGTTTTCCTTTATTCGGGGAGAGATTAGATCATTAAGTCCATTTTCGAAGACTGACCCAGCTCCGACTCGTCCTCTGGCAATCGTCCGTTCGAAACCGGAGGCTCAGTCAAAGTCTGAAAACTGTCTAGCTCGCGATCTATTCCGCGCTAATCGTCAATTACGGTTCAATTGTTCTTTGTCCATACGATTCGCTGAATAGTCAGGAAAAGGGCGAGGCCCTCAGGCGGCAGGCATAAAAGCCAATGAGAATTGGCTAACGATAATACTCGATGTGCCAAGAGAACAGACACAGGCGAACACCTTGTCGAAGATTGATGAAGATTTTAGAGATTGGGTGCTTGTAGACTTCAAAGTGCAAAGGGAAGATTGGGTGTACTATGAGCTGTCTGACGGCACACGCATGAAATTCAAACTCGTTGCGAGGATGGTTTTCCGTTCAAAGACTCGAACAGATGAAAAAGGAAGACCCATCTACTCTGTAGATATCGTGCCAGTCATGGCGCTGTCATCATTCCCTGAAAACCTGCGAAGGGCACCGTCCATTGGAAGCATCACATACAGACGACTCGAGAAAATGAAACCAGAAGAGACAGTTACGTTCGAAAGGATGAAAGATAGCGCAGAAACGTGTAGCGTCTACCTTCTCGATGACGGAACAGTCATGAATTCTACGTTCAAACTCACCTCGGCTTCAAGAACAAAGCTAAGAGACAACAGCGGAGCACCAGTATTCCAGACTCGATGGAACGTAGACACCAAATTCGTACAAGGGCCCCCAAAACCATAGATGGCCAGGCTGGGCTGCCAAGTATCGTCGACCACTGACAATCCACAGGATGACTATGACTTCAGAGCCTTTCTGAAATGGCTAGTCGTAATCTCCCAAAACCCCTGATCTAGGCTTCGGATTTCATCAGGAATATTACGTTAGCGAACGATTAGAAGAGATCCTGGATCACCCACGCAGCCTGATCGTGAACTCGCCGCGGATCTCACAAAAGGCCGTTGCTTAGAATCTCTTGGGGGTAACCGGCAATTGTCAAGAACAGTTGAATAGTGACGAGCACGGCGAAGGCTACGAGTATGAATTTCCTTTGGTATAGCTTCCCCAAACTGAGGCCCGCCAAGATAGACAGTGGCTCTGGGATAAACGCTATCCACCTGACTCCGTGCCAATGCACACCGAGCAAGTACGCGTAGGCCAGAAGGAACGGCACGATACCCCAGATCA
>PMBQ01000242.1 GCA_003152955.1 Candidatus Bathyarchaeota archaeon | reverse complement strand
GCCTCGAAGACTGGGAATAGGCCGCCGGTTGTCTCTGTTCGTTGACGCGGCGCGTTGAACGCGGGGAATGATCCACGAAATTACACGAATAAGAACGCGGCGGCCCTTTTATCAACGAGCCGCCGTGTGACTATTGGCCGACCAAGACCTCGGAGGTTTGTACTGATCATCAGGTCATGCCGATGGACGTTCTACGTGGTCTGTGAGGCAAGGCGCGTCGGACAAAGGAAACCTCCGAGGTCTGCCCTATCCCCGAAACACACGCGAAGCGTCGCGATGCCGCCCCATCTGTGATGGGGTTTCCATCGCTTGCTGCGAAGCGTGCGGCCTGATGTCATCACGCCGGGGTGGATGGATCGACTTGCCCGCCAATGACGCCATCTCAAACTTGCGACGGTCGGCGCGTTGAACGAGAGGACTGATCCACGAATTCGTACGAATCAACCCGAAAAAGAACGCGGCAATTCATCTCAACGGATTGCCGCGTCGTGTATGACTACAACCTGAGCCAGTGAATGGATGTCAGGTGGTGATTTTGGCAGGCAGCAATGGTTTCATTTCGTGGCAGCGAGGGTAGTTCACGCAACCGTAAAACTGCTTGCCCTTGTGGTCGCCTTGCGCGACGGTTCGCACCACCATCGGAATGCCGCACTTTGGGCACACTGGCGCAGTCGATGCCGGAGCGGTTGACCTATCGCTAATTGGCTGAACCGAAGTAGAAGGGGCAGTCGGCGTTTGAGGTTGAGAGGCAGTCGCCGTCGCTACTTCTGGCTTGGCTTCAACTTTAGCTGGCAAATACGCTTCGATCTTTGTCCTCAAATCGTGTACGCGGTATTCGCGTTGCGCGGTCACATGCACCAGCGGCAGGTTTGCTGCTTGAAAGACTTGATCGACAAATGCGTCACGTTCTTGTCGGTCAGTACGTTGATGGCTGGTGTCATCCAGCTCCACTGCAAAGAGTGGTTTTAAGGTCTGCGGATCGCACATCACAAAATCGACGTGCTTTTGTGCAATGCGATTGCGGTAGCTCTGATTCTCTTGAGGCCGCACCACATAAAATACATCTGATAAGCCCACTTTGGCAAAGATGGTGGCGTGTGTGCCGACAGCGAGTTGCATTACGCGATAAAATGACATTTCCGTAGGCGATAGAAAGTCATCACGTACACGATATGGCATTACTTCCGGCTCGGCGGACACTATTTCAATTGTCATCGGCTCTGCGGCTTTGCCTCTGCCAAAGAGGTTAGTGAAGAACGACAGACAGCCGGGATTTTCATTGGTTGTAGAGGACATGATTGATTGAACTCAAAGGAAAAGATGGATCACCGATTTAGATAATCTTGTCGTGCTTTTCAAGATTGTGTCGCGCACATAGCAACTGAACGTTGTCAGCTGTAATGGATGTGCCACCTTTTGAGTATGGGATCACATGATCAAAATGGAGCTCAGTCGTTGCCCCACATTCTACACACTTTCCGCCGTCTCGTTTCCAAACTTCGAGTTTCACAGGCGTCGGAATAATTCGACGATGGACAAAAGCCGAGGCCGCCAGTGATTCTAACGGTTCAATTTCATCAATCGCGACCAACTTGAATTTGAATACCTGTCGTTTGCCGTCGTTCTCGCGCCACGCATCTACTAACTCAAACAAGCCATTGTAAGACCATATCCCAGCCTTGATTTTTTCATAGACTCTGACGAGTTCGGGCTTGCGAAGACCCTGCTTGAACTCCTGCGCTGCCTTATGAAATTTGCCGTTCTCAGTGAGGAGCCCTGTATGAGTGGATTCAGGTTGATCAAGGAACTTGGGATCATTGACTCCTTGTGTTCGGGGTACATCGTGCCCTTCATAGATGAGTGTCGAGCCGTCATCCTCAACTCTGTCTCGGTAAGGCGCATTTGGACGCACCGACATGAGTATGACGGAGTAAGTTTTCCCGCGCCGATAGTTCATTCCCTTTTGTAAGCTGCCGCCCTCGCGCAAACATGCGTCAAAATAGGAGATGATTTCGTTTGGCATCTTTATTCTGTCGCAAGCAGTTGATCAAGTGAGAGTTGCATGCATGCCGCCAAGTTTTTTGCGACATGTAATGATATTCTGCGCTGTCCCGCCTCAATCTGCGTGAGATAACTTCGACTGATTTGAGCTTTCTCTGCTAGTTCAAACTGGCTTAGATTCTGTTGTTGTCGGAGTTTGCGTATTCGCTTGCCGAAGTCACCGTAGAAGCGATCTAATTGTTCACTACTGTGCACCAAAGAAAAAGCCCGACGCGGTGACGGGCGTCGGGCTTGTGGTGCGGTTTGTTTAGTTGTCTTTGGCGGCATCGCCGCTCCTTAATCTTGTAGTAGAATTGAATTATAGCACCGATACTTTAATGGATGAGTCGCTGCTCTTCCCTTATCGCCTCATCCCGTCTCTCTTTTCTCAGCGCCTTCATCAACCCCATGCCCTTATACTTTCCCCGCAACGATCTCACATACTGCTCCATCGTCATCACCACAATGTGATCATCCACCTCGCGCACGAT
>PMBQ01000390.1 GCA_003152955.1 Candidatus Bathyarchaeota archaeon | reverse complement strand
CAGGCGGATTTCGAAAATGCATGAGGAGGGAATTATCGATCGTCCTCTCTGTCGATTCCCTCGTTTCTTCACGCCATCAAACTTTCTCTTAGTCTTCTCAATGCTCGAAGTCAGGGAACCTCGAAAGTTTCTTATCGACATTGTGAATGATCCGCACGTGAGCCTAGCCTACAACATAAGTGAGGGTAGGTACAATGTACTCCTATTCGGATTCCATATCGACATTGAAGGGTACCTACGTTGGGAGAGCAGTTACGAAAACAAATACCCAGGCTGCCTCGGCTCCATAAAGAACACCTACCTCTCACCAAAAATGACCATCTCGATTGACCAACAGAAAGTATCTCTTGGCATAATAGATGAAAAACTAGGACTTCTAGAAGCAAAACGCGCTGACTGGACGCCAAAGTGACCACTGGATCCATTGAGCAGACTCAGCAATTCTACCAGATCCCACCGAGTCGAACGTACACCACTTGGGAAGAGGAAGAGTAGAGAAATCATGTGATAACCAGCATCTGTGTTCATGGAGAGGAATTTCTCGTCGAAGGATGACGGAGTTGTTTGCTGCAACTCCCGCGAGAGATTGCTAGGCGAGCGTGCTCGCCTTTGACATTTCCCTACGGCAAATCGGACATAAAGCGGGTTTCAGATTGAGCAACGTTCAGAGATTTCGCGCTCACTTGCCGCAGAATGGCAACAAAACTGGTGATGGAACTGTAGAGGGGTGTTAAAACCAGGAGCGAGAACTCGGGCAGCGTTGGCCCAGAGTCGAGAGGAGATAGATTAGGTGCAGAATTCAGGAGACATAGCATGGATAATCGTCTCGACAGCGCTTGTCATGATAATGACGCCTGCACTAGGGTTCTTCTACGGCGGGCTGGTCAGACGTAAGAACCTCGTGTCGACCATAGTTCAATGTCTTGCGATCTTCGCTGTTGTTAGCTTGGTTTGGGCAATGTGGGGCTACAGCCTCGCGTTGGGTCCCTCGGTGAATGGAATCATCGGCGATTTGTCGGACGTAGGTCTGAATAACGTGGGAGCTGCTCCTAATCCTGGCTACTCATCGACTATCCCAGAGCTGCTCTACTTTGCGTTCCAGTTGAAGTTCGCGGCAATCACTCCGGCGCTAATCATAGGAGCGTTCGCGGAGAGGATTCGATTCAAGGCGCTTCTGATTTACATTGTTCTGTGGACCACGCTCATCTATGCTCCGATAGCCCACTGGAATTGGGCCGTGGGTGGNNTTGCTGAGATCGATGGGGGTGATCGATTTCGCTGGTGGTTTGGTTGTGCACACTGCTGCAGGCGTTTCCGCTGTAGCCGCGACTTTGGTGATTGGTAGAAGAAAAGGGGTGAATCATGGGGACATGATACCGAACAATATTCCCTATGTGATTCTAGGCGCTTCAATTCTCTGGTTTGGGTGGTTTGGTTTCAATGCTGGCAGCGCTCTGGCTGCTGACTGGTTGGCTGTCAACGCTCTAGTAGTTACGAATCTTGCGGCATCTGCCGCTGCAGTTAGTTGGATGCTGACAGACTGGATCAGAAAGGGCAAACCATCTGCTGTAGGTATCTCAGTTGGCGCGGTGTGCGGGCTGGTAGCCATCACTCCGGCTTCGGGCTATGTCAACCCCATGTCTTCGATTATCATTGGGCTTGCAGCAGGTATTTTGTGCAACTTCGTCGCAAGCTGGCGCGCGAGGACCACTCTGGATGATTCATTAGACGTCTTTGCATGCCACGGCGCAGGAGGCATCTGGGGAACAATCGCAACAGGCCTATTTGCATCAACCGCCGTAAACGCGGCCGGACCCAACGGTTTGCTCTACGGGAACCCCGGCCAACTTGTGCTTCAAATTCTTGCAGTGCTCATAGTCGGAGGTTTCGCGTTCGTCGGTTCCTACATACTACTTAGAGTCATCAACGTATTCACTCCCCTGAGAGTTAGTCCGCAGGAAGAGGACGCTGGCTTGGACATAACGCAACACGGCGAGGAAGCATACGGATGAATCAAGTAGAACGGAATGCATGTAAGATTCAGAATTCGGATTCCCCTGTGTATCTGTCCGTCAAATCCATCGGATCATTCTATTTTCAAATGGACCTGCCATCTCGCGGTGGACTAATGTTGGACTCACTGTTTCGTCAAACGCGCCATCAGTACAGCTGTTGAGCACACTACTTACCACTACCACACCCCACACAACAAAAAACGAACAATAAGCTGTACTTCATGATTTCTTCCCCATGGGAGGAGAACACCATTGATAACGTCAGTCGCCGTCGCTGACCGACAGCGGCACACACACAAGACCATCAGCACCATGCGAAGCCATTAATTCATGGCGATGGAGCAATTTGCTCGCGTACGTTGATGCGAGGGTGAATTAATGATTCGGGTTTCCGTTGACGAAATTGAACAGGCTAAAAGGCGTATTGCATCATCGACTCTGCGCTCTCCATTGATTCGTCTAGGTGTTGATCATGATGCCCCGGCGGACATCTATCTCAAACTGGAGAATCTGCAACCAACGGGGTCTTTCAAAGTTCGCGGTGCGGGAAATGCCATCGCCTTACTCTCCGAACACGAACGAGCTCAGGGCGTTTACACTTGCAGTGCCGGTAACATGGCTCAGGCTCTGGCCTGGCATGCGCACCGAATCAGTATTCCCTGTACCGTTATCGTGCCCGATAATGCCCCGGAGACGAAGCTGGCGGCGATAAAGCGGTATGGTGCGAAGATCATTCAACTCCCCTGGGACGAGGTTTGGCAGGTCGCGATAACCCACCGTTATGCTCCATTGGAAGGAAGCGTGTTCATTCATCCCTTCAGCGATGGTGCGATGATTGCGGGAAACGGAACAATTGGTCTTGAGATTCTGGAAGACATGCCAGAAGTCGATTCCGTAGTCATACCATATGGTGGTGGTGGACTGTGCGCTGGCATTGCAACTGCCATCAAAGGAAGAAGACCGCAAACGAGAGTCTACGCTTGCGAGCCCGAAACAGCAGCACCAATGGCAGCGTCCCTCGCCGCTGGTTCCGCACAGAAAGTCAAGCGCATTCCAAGCTTCGTAGATGGTATGGGAGCTGAAAACGTTCTCCCTGAGATGTGGGATCTTGTCAATCATCTGTTGGATGGTTCCATTGTCGTTTCGCTGCATGAGATTGCCTCAGCGATTAGACTGCTCTTTGAGCGCAATCGTGTTGTAGCTGAGGGAGCGGGGGCGGCATCAATTGCAGCAGCACTCACGGGTAAGGCTGGAACTCGGAGCGTGGTCTGTATCGTTTCGGGCGGAAACATTGATGTAGCTAAGTTGATTGAGATTCTCCACGGTAAGATTCCGTAGCCCTAAACTAGGTACTGAACAAGACCACCACGCAGTTTCAACGTGCCGGGCTCCAGTGGTGTACACAAGAAATTTCGAATGGCTGGCCATGCAAGCTAGAAAGAGTGCCTTGCAAAATTAGTTCTTGCTTGACTTCTTCAAAACATAATCAAAGAATCTTAGAGTTGAACCATCGTCAGAAGTCCACTCGGCACGTAACCTTGTCTTCTTCTCCGCTTTTCTTAACGCAGAAAGAAGGGGACGGTTCAATTCCTTTGCATTGCTCCCTTGCATCTCTGTCTCGATAACGAACTCGTCGTCCTCTTTTTTTGACAGAGCCTTTCGTGATGAATCTCTCAAGAACACGTCTCATAGCCTGAGGACTTGAAAACTCGATCGCTTCAACATTGACCTCCCTCTCCAGTTCCTAATCATCCAGAACTCAAGATTGACCAGCGCCGAAATGTACGAGGTCGCGCACGCCGCCGATTCGCACCATTCCCAGAATCGAAATGAGGACCCAATGGTCCACATGAAGACCCATCAACTTGACATGCGAATGTTCACAATAGTCATGGAAGCTGAGGCAGAACCAAGACTACTTTTGAGATCTCTGAATATGTGTGCATGCCGCGGTCGCACCGACCTCTGAACAGATGAACTCTTTCGTTTACAACAGGACGGAAGATGTACCGAGCTACCTTAGAGTCAGGAGGGGAAGATGAGTCTCTCCCATCATCCACTTGTCGATGCTCCGCGCTGCGGCGCGTCCCTCCGCGATAGCCCACGCCACCAGGGATTGCCCACGAGCCATGTCGCCTGCGGTGAACACGCCCGGGATGCTAGTCATCTTGTTCTCGTCTGCCCAAACGGTGCCCCGCTCAGTCACCTTTAACCCCAGCTGGTCCAGCAGTCCTTTTCTCTCTGGGCCGAGGAAACCTAGCGCCAGCAGCACCAAGTCAACTTCTACCTCGAACTCGCTGTTGGGTATCTCCTTGGGCACCAGCCTACCGGATGAATCCTTCATCCAGTCAAGACGCATGGCATGAAGCCTCTCAACATGACCTTCACGTCCGGTAAAGCTCTTGGTCTGGATTGAGTAGTCTCGGATTCCTCCTTCCTCATGGGCGGCGGAACAGCGCATAATGTTCGACCATTGCGGCCAAGGGTTCTCCGGAATCCGCACTTCCGGCGGACGCGCCAGTAGTTCAAACTGGTGAACTGTTTTGGCACCTTGTCTGTGGGCCGTGCCCAAGCAATCGGCACCGGTGTCGCCGCCGCCGAT
>PMBQ01000334.1 GCA_003152955.1 Candidatus Bathyarchaeota archaeon | reverse complement strand
GCCCTATCGGCGTTCCCGGGCTCCGACCTGGTATGGGCGACGATCATCTCGTTCATCATCAATATCCCAGTCCTGCTGATGATGGCGTTGCTGGCGTCGAGCATGCCGCGCACGGGCGGCGACTACGTCTGGGTTTCAAGAGCATTCGGCGGCTTTTGGGGCAGCGCTTTCTCATTCATGGGCTATACTCTGGAAACAATGGCATACCTAGCACTCATCGACCTCTCCGCTGTTTTCGCAATAGGATCTGTCGGAGTCTCGTTGGGGTATGAGAATTTCCTGGGACTCGCTCTGCCTGGCAATATTCAGGGAGCTGACGTCATGTCCCAGTTTATCCTCGGAGCGATAATCTTCGCAATCTTGATCGGCATAAACATCATCCGGCCCAAGATTGGTTTCAAACTCGTTTCCGTTCTGTCAATAATAGGAATACTCAGCATGCTCGTTTCTATGGCCGTGCTGTTGAGTGCTGGAAGGCAAGGTGTGGTAAATTACATCAACTTCCTCGGCACGATCGGTTTCAAGGGAACTTACGATTCAGTTGCCAAATCATATTCTGGGCCGACGTTTGACTTGGGAGCGACTTTGTTTCTGCTACCATTCTTTGCAATCTTCGTCTATCCTTGGCTTAACGCTGCGCCAGCTGTAGCCTCGGAGGTGAAAGGAAAGAATGCCCTGAAATGGAACGTACCTATCGCTTCCGTTATAGTATTCTTGCTTGTCACAGCATCCTTCTCAATACTCTACTTCGTCGGCGGGTTCGAGTTCATCACTGCAGGTCTAGCGAACCCAGCTCTAGTATTCGATTATTCATTCAACTTCTGGACACTAGCGATGGGCGTTTCGGGCAATTTGGCAGTGTCGTGGTTCATTGGGTTAGGTTGGATCCTCTGGAACATTGCAATACTGGCGTACGGAATTATCGTAATCTCACGCTACATGTTCGCTCAAGCTTTCGACCGATTTTTACCCGCAAGGTTGGCATACATTAGCCCTAAGTGGGGTTCTCCGGTAATTGCACATCTGATTGATCTCGTCGTGACAATATTCCTGATTGGCGGTGCGGCCTTCCTCTACGGCCCATTGTCAGCCCTCTTCGGGGCCGTGGTTGCGTCAATGATTTACTTCATTGTGATAGGCCTCGCGGCTGCTACCTATGCGGTCAAGAACGAGAAGGGAATGTCAAAGGCGATCCTGAGCGTGGCCGGTATCATGATGGCCGTGGTATTCGCTTACATTACCTACCTATTCCTCGCGTCTCCAAGCGTTTGGGGAGGAAACGCATTCGCATACGGCTATGTCGCGATAAGCTTCGTGCTAGGAATGGTAATCTACATGGCATCAAAAATGTACCATTCGAAACGTGGCATCGACATCACTCTCGCCTACAAGGAGATACCCCCCGAGTAGGCGCATCTAACCTCTTTCTTCTACGACCCTTTCCTAACTTAACAGAACGGCAGCACCGATCCTTAGTCTCAGTTCAGAAGATTCTTTCATGAGCCCACATCTAGTGCTAGCCCTGTGGTAGGGCTGCATTGTTCGAAATTGAAGGCCGTACGCGCCTTCACGAAATGACGCGAACTCTCGTAGACACAGCCATGGGACGACAGAAAGCGGATTTGGTGGTTCGAAACGCGTCATTGGTGAACGTGAACTCTCGTGAAATTCAGGAAAAGCAGGATGTCGTGGTCAAGAAGGATAGAATTGTACTGGTCGGGGACGCTGAGCAGACGATCGGGCCGGATACTCAGATCGTTGATGCGGAAGGAAAGTATCTTGTGCCAGGATTTATTGACGGCCACATGCACATCGAAAGCGCCATGGTTACGGCCACTCAATTCGCTAGGGCAGTCTTACCTCACGGCACGACGACGATCTTCGCCGACCCGCATGAAATAGCGAACGTCCTGGGTTTGAACGGTGTAAAGTTCTTTCTGAATGAGTCACGTGATCTTCCACTCAAGATTCTCATTACATTCCCGTCCTGTGTTCCGGCAGCACCGGGCTTCGAAACGTCGGGTGCAACGTTTGGTCCAGCAGAGGTGGATGAGGCGTTGAAATGGAAGGGGGTCGTGGCTCTGGGGGAGATGATGAATTATCCCGGTGTACTCTCTTGCGACGTTCGGGTTCATGAAGAACTAGCGGTCACTCTGAAATCCGGCCGCTTGATCGAGGGGCATGCAGTGGGCTTGCTTGGCAAAGAGTTGGCAGCATACGCAGCGGCTGGAATAACCTCCTGCCACGAATCAACAAAGAAGATTCATGCAATGCAGAAACTCCGGTTCGGAATGTACGCGATGCTAAGGGAAGCCTCAGCTTCCCTTGACGTCGCCGAAACTATACGCTCCATAACTGAAGAGAAAATGGACTCCCGCCACGTGTGCTTGGTCACCGATGACCGTGAACCGAGTTCAATCATGCGTGAAGGACATCTCGATCACGTTGTTCGTCGAGCTGTGGAAGAAGGAGTTGATCCAGTCGCCGCGATTCAGATGGTAACATTGAACGTTGCGGAACATTACGAGTGCGCAAGGGAGCTGGGAAGCATTGCTCCAGCACGATTCGCGGACATGCTAATCCTCGATGACCTCACTAAGGTAACTGTGAATACTGTAATCGCCGACGGACAGGTCGTGGCGCGAAATGGAAAACTGGTTGTAACAATCCTGCCTCCCAATTATCCAGACTTCGCACGCCAATCGATGCAACTGAGGCAACCGCCAACAGTTGACGACTTACTTGTACCTGCAAAAGTCACGAAAGGGTTGGTTGGGGTGCGAGCCATAGGCGTCATTTCAGGTAGCCTGTATACGCGCCACTTGGAAACTAAGGTCCCTGTGGAAAACGGGAAGGTCCTGTCAAATCCTGCTGAAGACGTTTTGAAGATAGCCGTCTTCGAACGGCACAAAGCTTCGGGAAACGTGGGTCTAGGTTTCCTCAGTGGGTTAGGGGTCCGCGAGGGAGCGGTAGCTTCAACGGTCGGTCACGACAGCCACAACCTCGTCGTCGCCGGAGCAAACGACCTTGACATGCTTGCAGCCGTTAAGATCTTGGTAGATTCCGGTGGTGGAATGGTTGCCGTCAGAAATGGGAAAGTGCTTGCTCACGTTCCTCTTCCAATCGCAGGCCTCATGTCTGACATGACTGTTGAAACTGTTGCGGGCCAAATCGAACAGCTAAAGGACGCTTGGACCAAGCTGGGCTCCAGTCTCCCATCTCCCTACGTAACATTATCCTTCACAACGCTCTCTGTAATCCCAGAGCTAAGAATCACCGACAAAGGCCTCCTCGACACAGTGCATTTTCAATTCGTGAACCCAGTCATCGTAGAACATTAATGGCGTAAATGAACAGGCCATGATACGAGATGACTTGGGTGGTTTTCCTGAGAGGAGCGAACGTGGGAGGACACAGAAAATTCCAGCCGAAAAAGTTCGCGGAAGGAATGGGCGAATTGGGCGTCACGAGTATTGGCGCGGCCGGAACATTCTTGGTCAGGACAGAGCTCAGCGCGGAATCCGTTCATGACGCCTTCAAACGAAGGCTGTCATTCGAGACAGAAACAATGATTTGTCCCGCAGACGAAATCGTTGGGCTTGTGCGGTCAAACCCATTCGGTGTTGGTCCGCTGCGTGAAGGCGTCAGAGGGTTCGTGAGTGTTCTTGCCAGTCCGCCCCGGGTTCTCCCTAAAGTTCCCATGGAGCAGCCGAGGGGGAACGACTGGGAAGTGCGAGTCTTGCGCATTACGAACAGATACGTGTTCAGCCTAAGGCGGCGTAGAGGTGAGAGAACCATCTATCCTAACGAGGTCGTCGAGAGCAAACTCGGAGTGAAGGCTACTACGCGTGGTTGGGAGACAATCCTCTCGGTTCACAAGATACTCAATACCTCTTCATGATTGAAGGGAAGAGCTTAGCACATAGCGAACATAGCGATTTTGGAGTCCCGGGAAGGCTTTGAACCCTCGCCCAGTGAAACAGAGAATTTTCCGTCAGGCCTTGGTCAACAAGCGATGCGACCGCTGTAAGGACGCTTGAGAGTAGATACGAACTATACTTGCGGGTTTTTGTAACAGAAATCAGCGGGGTGAGAGTGATGGAAAAAAGGAGAAGAGAAGGTTGAGAATGTTTTGGTTGTTTTACTTGTAGTTTTTCAGGTTGGCGTTGTCTTCGTCGAAGACATTGGCCCACATGGCCAGGACAGCTTTCTTGGTTGAGGCGTCGTCCATGCCTTGCGCGTAAAAGTCTCCTTCCACCATGACTTTGGTCTTGTCTCCCATCGGGGTGTATGTGTGCGTATTTCTGGAGCCTTTCATTGGTCCGGCGAGGACTTCCGTGGAGTGTCCTTTGGGTGGATTCATGGTCATCTTCCAAGTTTCCATGTGCGAAGTTCCGTCAGCGTTCTTCACTTCGAGTTCGACTGTCATGCCCTTGTCCGATTGTTCGAGGACTTTGGTGAATTTTACTGCACTATGTGTATGGCCTTTGTCGTCGTTGATATACTTCCAAACCTTCTCTATGGGTGCGTCGAAGACGCCGTCGTCGGTTATGTGTACCATTTTAGGTCGACGAGCAGTATTACTTCACACATTTAAGGGATATACAATTCTGTTTTACGATAAACCTAAGTTTACGGTCTGTGGTTCACGAAATCCGCAATTCGCCAAGCCAACCTTACGGTCCGCAAACTACTCTCCGAACCCAAATATCTCACAAATCAGCGATTTTCTAGAAAACAAGCCCAAAACAGCGCCCAACACGCCAACCCAACCCGAAAATAAATCTCTCAGACATTTCAACGCCCAAGTTTCCGCTAAATCCACAATCTAGCACCGAGAGAACTACCTGAGAAAGAGCAGTTTTTCCAATGGAATCCATTTTCTGTGAGCTTACCCAGCAATTCACCGGTTATCGATGGGCTCTCCAAGCCTAGCTTCGTTTGGCGAGCCTCATCCCCCAGACGACCCACATCATCCCCACTAGTAGTCCCATTAGAAGGAGAGAGACGACCGTCACAATGATGTTCTGGAACCAACTGAAACCAGTCGACCAGTACAGAGCATAGAGAAGAATGAAGACAAGCCACACCGCAACTGCCAAGAAAGACAGGATGATCGGTGTGAATGGCATACGGTTTTTCCAGTCAAATGGAAACTGCCCTTCCCCCGCGTGTCCTTGGAACTGCATGCTATATTTTCCGTTCTGAGGACTATTTAAGATCGCAAAGTAACATGTTCTCCCCAAAAAATTACACCACCC
>PMBQ01000166.1 GCA_003152955.1 Candidatus Bathyarchaeota archaeon | reverse complement strand
AAATCTACCTGGCTTCTGCAAATGTCAGCTTAGGCAGGAAAGAGAAAGTCTGCCAAGACCTAGCGAGACTATACAAACTAAAACAAATCCCGTTTGAGGCACCAAGATACTACAGAGTAGATACTCTGCCCTTCGTCCCACTCGAAGCCGAAGTTGACCAACTCATCTCAGCCTGCGGCAGCAAGACAGCGACGTTCCTCCAGTTGCTAAAGGAGACAGGAATCCGACCCGGCGAAGCATGGATGCTAAAATGGACAGACCTAGACTTCGAGAAGGGCTTGTCGTTATAGCGGGTATTCTACTGGTGATGTTCTAGCCTATGCTTCAGAACTTCAAAGGAACCCCAACTAATCATTATTCCTCCTACACAAATATCGGAGATGAAAGAGCCATAGGTTACTAGATACCACGACGCCGATAGTAGGGTGCTAAGAACTACAATAATCGGAATCGTAGCGGTCACGAACATAACGACATGCATGCGTCGAGCACGGTCTTGAGGTACAGTCATCCATCTCTTTCTGAATAGTCGATAAACCACTGGGATTCCAATTGTAAATATCAAGGCAGACAATATTTAGTTAGGATATGCGGAGAGAAGTTCAAGAACGCCCAGCAGCTTACTCCTCGTGTCTCACTACAGGAAGCGTACCGTATCATAGTTAGAGCACTTGGGCAGTTAATGATAAAAATCCCAATTCAACAGTTCATGAATGAACCTTTCGTTATGGTCGGCGGCAGAATAAATGTCGTCTATAATGTGTCAGAGATGTGGTGCCCGGATTAGCCACCAGTCCAATTACTGCCCCTACCGTTATGCTACGACCGATTATGGAGGAGTAAATTCACGAGTTGGTGAGAGCAAGAAGGAACGTGAATCGAGACAGGCTCTGAGGAAACAGTGGAAAATCGTTTTCGGCGGTCTTCTATGTATCGTTGGGCTAGTCCTTGTTCTAAGAGTGATGCCGAACCATTTACTGGACCTTTTTCTTAGCACTATCTTCCCTCTAATCGACATATTGTTCGTCTACTTCCTCTACCTCTCTCTGAGAGTGTTTGTAGCGGAGCGGCGACACACATCCTTTGGATTTGGGGGCTGGTTGGTGAAGGACGCTCCGATTGATGACCCCTACCACACCCAACAGAAGAAAAAAAGACGACCCAAGACTAAATCGAAGAACTAATCCAAAGTGTCAAACTACGGTCGTCAAGACAATTAACCCGATTAATCGCTCGGGAATTCAAGATGGGCACATAGCATTCGCCTGAATAGGAGGGTGAATCTGTAATGTCTGCTGGTCAAATGTACAGTAAGGGTTTGATTGCATTACTAGGGGTGCTTTTTGTTGCGTTCTTCTTTCTACGCTTTCTCATCAGCATGGGACACACGGCAACATGGGCGTTATGGGGCTTCGCCCTTGGCTTCCCGATTCTCGTTGCAATAACTCTCGTACTAATCTGGCGTACTAAACTGGCATCAGACGATGAAGAGCTTCCCTGAAGACACGGTGCAATGAACCAGAATTTCCATTCCAATTCACTGTAACCACAACCAAGTAAACGAGCACTTACCAGTTACTTAATCGGGTCTAACGGCTCGCTTGGCTCCTGCCATTCGTTATTGGTTCTATGTCGGTTTTGAGCGGAGGTTTATATGTGTCGGAGTGTACCACACAGATTCAGAGGTACATCACTGTGCCATTCATAGAACTCTTAAGTATTGAGAGATACGTGCCCCTAATCGCCGTCATAATCTATCTCATTACAGGAGATTACCTGTCACTCCTAAATCACATCCGGAACGTCTTCGGCTACGTCATGATAAGCCATTAGATAAATCGCCGTCCGAGTGACACGAAGCACTAAGCCCCTGTTCCCTGCTCTCTCTGTTTATCCATCTTAGTCTCAAGGCTTAAACTGCCTAAGCAGCCTCGTAGTTATTGTGAGAATAATGACGCCTAGCAAGACGTTCAGGGTAGGCGGTGGCATCAAGGTGCCCAAGAAGCGTGCAGTGAGAAAGGCAACCTGTCTACACTGTGGCAGTACAAGTGTTACCTATCGTGGATTCACGAAGAAGGGGAGCAAAGAAATCACTATCGGAACGCTTCCCATAAAGGGCACGATTCAATCTGATAACCTAGTGACGGTTTACGACTGCAAGAAGTGTGGCAGACCCTTCTCATTACCTGTAAAATAGTCAGCAGTAGGTTAGTGTCTCATGTTCAAATGTGTGACATGCGGACGAGAATTAATTGACGATTCGAATTACTGTGACATATGCGGTTCTCTGCAACCTAGACAGCCGACGGATGTTCACTACGGCGGCGCCCTCGACGTAGCTTACGAAGCTGCTTCGATGCTCGTCCAAGTTTGGGACAGTATACCCGAATCAGAGAGAGTGGCAACTAGAGCGGTGATTACCACTTACCTACTGACAAAATCCTCTGATACGTTCAGATATCTGTGTGACTGGCTTAACCAGAAGGCGAACGAGTACTCGCCACTTGATGCAACCGCTTAAGGTTGAGAATCCAGCTAGTAGTAGACACTACTCGCTTCACAAATCATATATTCGGAAAAAGTCGAAGTTTCATCTATGTGTTCATCGTGTGCCGTTACTACCTGCGCCTGCGCTAACCGTAAAACCACGTTGGGCAATTGTAGTGGACTTCACTGCGACGCTTCGTACGGGAATCACTGTGACTGTTGCAACCACGACCCGGCTCCATAGCATAGCAATCAAGTTACAGTATACTCCGAGACTAAAGTTAGCAGCAGCGCAGATGCCCTTCTAAACCGTGACTAATGGCAATCCGATTATCAGCCTCGTCGAATCAACTGAGATTATTTTCACTCACCTGCTAATCTAATATCAATAAACGATGTAGGGTTTGGTTGTGACTTGTATGACGTTTGATGATGGAGCTGTTGGTCCGGGGGTTGCCGAAGGCAAGCGGAACGAAGCCACGGAGTGGCGGAGTGGAGCCAATGTGGGTTCGAATCCCACCCCCGGCGCCAACTCGTACGTCAACTAACCGCTGATGTTCTGACTCAGTTGAAATCATAAGCGAACTAGAAAATCGTCCCTTGAGTTGTTGCAGTCTCTCAGTATTCAGATTAGAAGGCCGGCGCGTATTTCCTTCATTGGAACAGTAATGAAAGTCCCGTCTCAAGAATCGTGGTTTGAATAACAATAGGTATGACATAATAAGCAAGGGTGAGCGCAAATATCAAGCATAATAAGCATGACAAAACTGCCGCAAACACTGGGCGTTTTTCAGGCCCGTCGGAATGTTTGATTATTTTGAGTGATGTCCTTGACTGATTTGGACTCGGTGATGAAGAAATCCTTAGCTCAGGCCAGTTCTCATTCAAGAAAAGTGTACGGTCAGAATCCTTTGACCGCTGAAGAGGTTCTTGACCTAGCCAATAGTGGCGCATTGATTACGGCCGCTACAATAAGACCTGAAGGAAGACCCCACTTATCCCCTGTTGACCTTGTCGCTGTCGACGGGATTCTATACGTGGGAGTTGACAAGACAACAGCCCGCTACAAGAACCTCATTCAGAATCCCGCGATCACAATAATGATCGCTGAAGGATGGAAACGCCAAGCTATCTTGGAAGGAGTCGCTCATTTCTTGGACATCGAGAGTGAAACGTCAGGAAAGGTCCTAGAGGCTGAGAAGAGAAAATACGGCTGGACTGCCGAAGCCATCGCCGAATTCTCACCAGTGAAGGTATTCACTTGGAAGGCGAAGCAGACTTGATTACGATCGTAAAATGGGTTGCGGCTTTGTTGTCCTTGTCGAGTGCCAAAGTTATTTAATTGTCAGCGATGAAATGAATGAGATCATGAGCGAAAGTGAGTCTGAACCACAGAAGAGTCTGAAGAGGCTGTCGTGGCAGTACGAGAACTGTCTCTCATGTATATGGTTCCTGCCAAACGACCCCCTTAATGCCGACCTTCTGGAACGTGGAAAATGCGTGCATCCGAAATTGAAGACGTACGATCTGATAGTTTCAGGGCGTGATTGGTGCAATCTTTACGCCGAGATAGGTCAGAAGCAAATCGACAACCGCCAAGAAATGGCGACGAAAGCGGAAGAATCCAAGAAGAAATAGCCTCAAGACTAATTGCGTACAAGACCCAGCCACGACGCTGTCTTTATGCTGAAACATCTCGAGCAGTCAAGGAAAACGGAGATTCTGCTGTCATAGTTGGACTACGATGACCTTGGGCTCTCTGGACCTTGTGGGGTCACAGAGTTAGCGGGCATTAGGCCAGCCGTTCCGCAGACTTAAGTAATCTCATGAAACCAACAAGGCCAGATTAGTCACTTGAAAGGCGAGAGTTTCGAAAAGTTCTCTGTCTACGGCTTTTCGATCGATTATCCACAGGTGTGCCGGATTGAATTCAATCCGAAAAGTCGACGCGAGTCTGGAGACGTCGTGTTTCACTTTCCAGATAAGGAAAAGCTGTACCTCTCGTGGGGCGCTCTGGAGAAGGCCAAAAAAAGTTTTCAAACCGTAGAAAAACAGGCTGAGCATGGTGTCGAGAATCTTCGAAAAGGTGGAAATGTCAAGAACTTTGAAAGAGTCAAACAAGAGACCCTGAATGTCAACAAGCACAAAGCGATCTACAACCACATCAAAGTGGGCCAGCCGGTACCCGGGCTCTTCAGCAGCAAGAAATTGACGTACCGTCAAGGTTACTCGTGTCACCTACACTGTGAGAATTCATCAAGATACTTCGTAATCTACGCAATTCTGTCGCCTAGCGGCCCGGAAGATTTCGGAGAATTAGTTCTCACGATCGTGAAATCATTTGAGTGCCACTAGCTCGATCACCAGTGCACATGCAGGAAGAAAATAGCTTCGAGATACACATGTATGTATCAGATTCCAGTCTGTTGTCCTGCTGAATAGGAGCTGACCTGGGTTTGGATATTGGTGGAAATACGATTCTCATCACGGGAGGTGGAACTGGTATAGGGTTTGCCTTGGCTGAGAAGTTCGTTAATGCAGGAAGTGAGGTAATAGTGTGCGGCCGGCGTAAGAACAAGCTGCGGCTCGCAAAACAGAGAATACCTACCCTTCACATCCGACAGTGTGACGTTTCCATAGAATCCGAGAGGAAGAGTCTGCTCCGCTGGACTACAACACGTTTTCCCAACTTCAACATGTTAATCAACAATGCCGGAATCCAGCGGCAGATGGATTTCACATCCCCTACAGTGACCAAGCTCCCGTCACCCAAAGACGATGAGATAACCATCAACCTCGCTGCCACAATACGACTCTGCGCGCTCTTCACACCAATCCTCTTGAAGAAAAAAAGTGCAGCCATCGTAAACATCTCTTCAGGACTAGCATTCGTGCCGATTGCAATGATGCCAGTCTACTGCGCAACCAAAGCCGCCATTCACTCCTTCACCAACTCGCTTCGCCACCAACTCAAGGACACATCCGTCCGAGTGTTTGAGGCATCGCCTCCTACCACTGACACAGAACTTGACGAAAGCTTCGCTGGCGAGGAGAAACAAGAATATCGAGGGATCAGCCCACAGGAGGTTGCCGCAAGAATCATAGAAGGCATGAAGGCAGACAAGGAACAGATAATTGTAGGTGAAGCTCAGGGACTTTATCAAGCAGCGCTGCGTGATCCAGAAGCGATATTCAAGCAGTTGAATGACTGACGTGAGTAGCCAGAATGCTGCCATAGAAGCAACATTTTTTCTTGAAGGGTGAGTCCCACCTATTTCATACGTCTTACCCAAGTTGGCTTACGCCGGGACGGCTGGGAACCATTCCTGACAATCTAGCGAACCGATCAGGAGCTTCGGATGGTTCAGGAAACCAGTTTTGGAAACCAGCGGTACTGTAATAGTGGGGGCTGCGGAATGCCAGGTTTGTCCGCGGGGGTGTTGCTGTTCGAATCCGAAAGGATTTCGAGGAGAGACTTCTTTAGCTTTGCCGCCAGACAAGCTAACACCTACCTTAAGGATACTACCGCGGGACAGGCTGTGGACTATGAGAATTTTCTGAGGCTTCTCTCAGATGAAAGATACAATGTGTGTCCGATAATCGAATACGACTCTTCCTATAGACCAGACAAGGTCAGCGTCCTTCTGAGGCATGATATGGACTACGACAACGGATATGGGATGCTTGAGCTTGACTACAACTACGGTTTCAGAAGTACTTCCTACCTGAGATTGCATGCGGAGACTTACTACATAATTGAGCAGGTAGCTAAATTCTATCAACTGTTAGAGAAATATGGGTTTGAGGTAGGGTATCATTACGAAGTCATCGACCAAACTATGAGGAGATCTGTGATCGATTGGAATGCTGCGGAGAAGCTTTTCGGGGAAGAACTTAGCTTCCTGAGACAGTTCTTCAACGTTAGGTCCGTGTGCCCGCACGGTGGATTCGCAAATATGCCGTCGAGGAATTTTGAGTTCGAGGAGGACAAAAGCAGACTTGCCAAATTTGGGGTATTCTCTGCCCGCAAGATACCATTTTCGAGGGAGGTCAATTTCAACTACTTGTCAGATACCCACGACGATTTTGCGTCAACAGGACTTGAATTTTTTAGGGAAGGATTTGGACAGGCAAGAGCCGGGGATGTTGTTGAAGTTCTTGTTCACCCACAGCCAGGGCGCTGGAATTACAAAGGTTACCGCAATGATCTACTACCAACCCTTAGTCCCAAGGTCTTCCAACTTCCAGCAACCTCCGTGACTCTTACCACGTCTTCAACTTCAAGCGCAAGCGTAACGACTTCAATTCTCACGTCTAGGTCAACGTCGTCCGCGACTTCCCTGACTAGTCAAGCTAGTACGCTTCGTGATTCCGTTCTCGACTCCGCTTGGCAATATCTAGCTGCTCCTATCACTCTTTGCACTGTGGGTGCAGTGGCCTTTTACAAGATCCACCAGAGGAAGCTGGAAAGAGAACGTTCTAGGAAATTCTGTACGAGCTGCAATCGCGAACTGCTATCTAATTCGACTTTTTGTGATGGATGCGGCAAGCCTACAGAATAGTCTGGAACAAGGAAAAGCGCTTGCGGCAAGAATCTCCTGCCTAAGGTCAAACACCGAGGACAGTGCATAACTCTCCAGTGTGTTGATACTGCTGACGCTGGAATCTTGGTTCTAGTCTGGAGTTTGTTTGGTTTCGAGTTCTCTGAAGAAGCAGCTCATTTCGCCAGTGTGGCAAGCAGGTCCAGTTTGATCCAATGAGTACACTAGCGTGTCTCCGTCGCAGTCAACCAGGATTTCATGTACGCGTTGGAGGTGGCCTGACTCCTCTCCCTTTTTCCAGAGCTTTTGCCTACTGCGGCTCCAGTAATGAGCGAACCCAGTTTCGAGTGTAAGTTCAACGGCTTGTTGATTAGCGTAGGCTAGCATGAGTATCTTGCCTGACTTTCTTTCTTGAGCGATCACTGGGACCAAGCCCGTTCCTTTCTCAAAGTCAATATTTTCGAGAGATGCCGATTTCATGGTCTCACCAAGACTCCATTCGCTGTCAAGTAGTCCTTCACTTGTCTTATTGATAATTCTTCATAGTGAAAGAGTGATGCGACTAAAGCGGCGTCGCAGTTGGTCTCTGTGAAAGCTGAAAGGAAATGAGACAGAGATCCGCATCCGCCGCTTGCGATCACCGGTATGTTGACCTGACCTGTAATATGACGCAGGAGTTCAAGATCGTAACCATTCTTAGTTCCATCACGGTCTATTGACGTCACCAATAGCTCTCCGGCTCCCTTCGCTTCAGCTCTCCTTGCCCATTCACCTGCTTCCAACCTCGTGGGTCGGGTTGCCGAGTGGCTAAAGACCATGAATCTTTGGCCGTCCTTTTCTTTGATTCGCTTTGCGTCAATTGCGACCACGACGCATTGCGAACCAAACAGATCTGACAATTCTTCAAGGAGGCTTGGTCGTCGTATGGCAGCCGTGTTTATCGACACTTTGTCTGCACCGTTACAGAGCACAAGTCTCGCGTCCGTTATGCTTTTGATTCCTCCGCCCACTGTGAATGGGATGTCCAGATTTGCGGCGACTTTTCTCACAAGAGATCTGAGTGTTCTTCTTTGCTGTAGGCTAGCGGTTATGTCAAGGAAAACTATCTCGTCTGCACCTTCATCGCGATAGCGGGACGCGAGCTCCACTGGATCTCCGGCGTCACGAAGACCCTTGAAATGCACGCCCTTGACAACCCTTCCTCTCTTGATATCGAGACAGGGTATGATTCGCTTCGCCAGGGTCAATGCTATCGGACTCCAAGATTCAGTTCGGGAAAGTCAAGAGTGCCTTCATAGAGAGCACGACCGATAACGACACCCTCAACACCAACGCGCTTCAATTCTTGAACATCATCTATGGTTCGCACTCCTCCTGACGCCAGAATCTGAATATCAGTTGATGCACGAATATTTCGTAATGTGACCAGGTCCGGTCCTTCTGCCCGCCCGTCAAACTCAACGGCAGTAGCCAAGACGGTCCTAATCTGTGAATCTTGCAGGCGCTTGATCGCCTCAAGAACTGAAAGATCCTCCTGCTTCGTCCAACCCTTGGTCACTATCTTTCCGTTCTTGTAGTCTGTTGCAACGACGATTCTCTCGCGACCGTACTCACTGATGACCTGATTGAGCGTTGCCACATCATTGTACGCCAGAGTGCCAAGGACTACGCGGTCAACCCCGAGCTTCATCCACCTGTCTACATCAGCTCTGCTTCTCACGCCCCCTCCAATTTGGACCGGGATCTTTGCGTTGTGGATGATTGATTCGACAATCGAGCGGTTCGAGCCTGTCTTCAAAGCGCCATCTAGATCAATTATGTGCAATCCACTGGCTCCCTCGCGCTCAAACCGTTTCGCGATGGCAATGGGATCGTCGCTCCACACGGTGCTCTGCTCAGGGTTTCCTTCGCGGAGAGAGACAACTCGTCCTTGGTGCAGATCGACGGCGGCCCATATCTCCAACTCTTTCACCTTCTGACCAGTCGAAGAAAATTCTGTAGAATAGTGCGTCCTGAG
>PMBQ01000411.1 GCA_003152955.1 Candidatus Bathyarchaeota archaeon | reverse complement strand
GCTGCCAAAAGCAGGTTCTGAACGGCAGGAAACACCGAAGCCCAGTTCGCCTGCTCCTCCAACCATCCCCATTCATCACCGAGCCTCTTCGCGCGCTTCGTATTGAGGCAGGCGAGAATTAGAACTGGGACCTTGTCCGTGTTCTGAGCCATTGATGCTACAGGATTTGTGGGGGACAGAAATTCGGTGACCGCATTTTTCGGAATTCGCAGGTTGGATTTTGCATAAGCCTCAAGCCCTTGCACCGTCAACTCGCGAAGTCGCTCCTTCACTGCAGAATCTGTGATAATGATGAATTCCCAGGGTTGAGAATTCCCACCCGAAGGCGCTTTCCCAGCTGCTTCAAGAATCAAGCGTATCTTTTCAGGCTCGACTGGATCGGGCTTCAGACGTCGCATACTTCGCAACGATCTAATGGCTTCTAGAACGGTGACCTCCAAGGCTCATCCGCCGTTATGTGAATGTCAGAGTCGGATTCATAGCTTCATTGTTCGCGAATTGACAGGTGGATCTTGCTGATCAGGACCTTTCGTTGATCTTTGCAATATTCACGTGCTCTTGTATGGATGGGATTGCATGGCGGTGCACATGTATGTTGGGTTTGGACTGTACGCTTATATTCGTGTTTTTGTACTACACATATACACAAGGACGAAACAGAGATGCACCCTCTCATCAAGAAACTTGAGCAACATATTCCACTCATGTTCGCCCTACTCTACTTTGTCTCAGGCGACTATAGCAGCTTGATCCGACATCTACAACTGCTACTCTGAAAATAGTTCTCTCGCCAATGCGAGATACTGATCGGAAACAGCGTCAATCCAATCAATATCTTCAGCGTCTTTGCTATTCACTCAGTCAAGTAGAATGACTATGACCTCGTAAAGCCGGGGCTTGTGAGCTACTTTGGCTTGGGCATACTGCAACTGGTTGCGCTCTCAAGGCCCCTTACAGATATTGACTGGATGAAATCGAGTGTTTGGATCTATTCCTATTCATATTCAGCGTGTTCTGGGTCGGCCTGTATGGCTGGCTGCGATGTCGGCGAAACTTGTTTGGTGAATCTCATGGCTTATGAACTCCTTGTAGTCCTCTGTGAAATAGAAGTCTCCCACGAGACTCTTACCATCAAGCAGTAACGGAAGCCACACTCGATCGTCCTGCCACATTTCACGATAGGGGATAGCGTCAACTGAAAACCACCTGAGCCCTCCCTCGCTGCTGTCTCTCATCTTGCCTGTGAACTTCTTACACGAGAATGCGAAAACGGTTTGATCCAGTTCCTTGGAATCGCCGAGATAGAAATTCAAGATTCCGTTGAACCGTACACCGCTTACTCTGAGCCCCGTCTCTTCAAGCATCTCGCGCGCAGCTGCCTTTTCTGGAAGTTCTCCTGCTAGCATCTTACCTCCGGGGGCGTTCCATCTTCCTTCACCAAAGAGCCCTTGTGCCTTGCGCTGAAGCAGAATCTTGTTTCCATGTCTAAGATAGCAGAGCGTTGCAAATGTTACCATAACGCATCTTCCCGCGTCGTATCGTTGGCCTATTCTGTAGCCAAAGTCTTGATTGCCTCAGAAACAGTCTGGCGTGCGTTTTGATCTTCGATAGAAAATGATAGGATAGGCAGACTTACGCCAGCTGTTCGGAATTCTTCCAGTCTTTTTCGGCATTCGTCAGGAGCTCCCGCCAGCGCCACAGAGTCGATCAGCCGTTGAGTTACCTCCTTGGTGGCCGCGACTCTATCTCCTCGTTGCCACGCAGCTCGAATGCTGTCGGCTTCAGTCTTGAATCCGGATTCGCTTACCGTTTGGTGATAATACGTTCCCATTCCCCCAACATAATATGCGATTACCTTCGCGACAACGAACCGCGCTTCCTCGCCTCTCTCGGAAACAAAGGTAGGCAGGAACGCAGCCACATCAACATCCCCAAAGGATCTCTTTGCCTGTTCAGCTCCTTTTCGGATCTCAGTCATGGCCTCCCGTATGTTCGAGAGAGGGCAAAGGTAGAGCAATACGCCGTCAGCAATCTCCCCAGCTAATCTCAGCATCCTGGGGCCGAGGGCGGCGAGGTAGATTGGAATCTTGCGAGTGGGTGGCTGTACTGCCAATCGGAAATCGCTCACATGAAAGATTCTGCCTTGGAGATTGACTGCGCCTCCGGACAGAATTTGTCGAATTATTGTGCTCGATTCACGAAGCCTCGTAAAAGGCTGTTCAAAATGCACTCCATGCCAGCGTTCCACCACCATTGACCCGCTTGACCCTAGTCCGAGCATTACGCGGTCGTTTGCGAGTTCTTCAAGCGTCGCGGCTCCCATGGCTATTGCTGCCGGACTTCGAGAGTACACGTTAACAATTCCTGTTGCTAGTTTGATTCGTTGTGTGGCGTTTGCGATAGCTGCCAAAGCCACAAAGGCGTCTCTCCCCCACGCCTCAGAAATCCAAACCGATTCGAGTCCAGCATCCTCCGCGACTTGGCAACAACTCACGATATCTCTTAGCGACTTGTCTCTCCAACTGAAGGAAAGTCCCAACCTCTTCATGATCATGCAGCCCGGTACCTAGGACACATTGTTGAAGAAGGATAAATCATGAAAGG
>PMBQ01000310.1 GCA_003152955.1 Candidatus Bathyarchaeota archaeon | reverse complement strand
AACAGACGGTCACAACTGAACGACTACGTAAATGCGCTGCATCAAGTGCAAGAGCCACTCAGTATGACCGCATATGGAGTATTGGGTGAGCTAGCCAAACTGAGGTCGACACCCGCCTTGCCAGCCGTCAGAGATCCATCTACTTTGACTCTAAGCACCATCGAGGAGTCAGTTGATCTGGCAAAGAGACTTGGTTCAGTTTGGGCGGTTCCAGAAGAGGGAGGCACATTTCCATGGCGCGGGTTCAAACCGACTGAATACACAATGGACCTCCGCGCGCAGGTNNGGTTGCCATCTCCGGAATCCCTGACTGATTTTTGGTTTTTGGAAATCTGGAAGATCCTACACAATTGCCCCGGAATACCTAGAGCCATACTAATCCGAAAAGGGGATCTCTACAATATTCTGCGAAGTTCGCAGGCGGATGATGCACGTTGGCTTTACATCAGGATCGCCCGAGAGTACGACGAAGGCATCATTCATTTAGACTTGGAACAAATGATCAAAGTCTTCTCGTCACCAGTTCGATGGATCAACCCGAAGTTCTACATAGGTAGACGAAAACTCAGGCAGCTCAAGAACGACAAAACTCTGCCCAGAGATATCCTTCTCGATCTAAAACTTGCAGTCCGACTGAAGGAGGGAATAGGCTGGGCAAATCTGTTTCATTCCAAGATGCGGGACGGAAAGGTGCCCATCCAACTCTTGGAACTGGCAGAACGTGGGTCAGAGGCAGCCCCGGATCTCACTGCATTGATGCGACTGTTTGAGGACCATGACAGATTGCTGACCTCACTCGAATCCAGGTTTGACCCGGAGTATCCGAGAATNNCAGCGACATCTTCACACAATGTTGCAAAGACTTGATTCCTTACGGGATTGGCTGGACTACAAGACAATCGAAAAGGACTTTGTGAATGCAGACCGGAAAGAGCTCTTCGATGGACTGATCAATCTACGAATTAACCCTGAGGAACTGCCTTCGGTTGTCCGCAAGTCCTTCCTGCAGAATTGGATAGACTGGTTATTCTCAAAAGAAGCGGTTCTCGGTCAATTCCGAAGTACCCAACATGTACACATAGCGGAAGAGTTTCGAGAACTCGACAGAATGCAATGGAAACTCGGGCCGAACCGGGTGTTATCTGAGACTGTGAAGCTGAAACCCTCCACTAATACTTATCCAGAAAGCGAGGCCTGGCAGTTGCAGCGTGAGGCTCTAAAAAAGAGTCGCCATCTTCCCCTTCGGAAACTATTCCCTCTAATATCTAATCTGCTGCTGAAATTGAAACCATGCCTACTAATGAGCCCTCTTACTGTGAGTCAGTTCCTAGACCCTGAACTATTCAATTTTGACCTTGTGATTTTTGATGAAGCATCACAGGTTCCTACGGAGGAATCCATCGGCGCTATCTGTCGTGGACGCCAAGTAGTTGTATGCGGCGATGAAAAGCAGTTACCTCCCACAACCTTCTTCGAGGAAATGTCATATTCAGACGAGTCGTCCGACGCTGAACTTGAGGAAGCCTACACAGAATACGAGAGTGTCCTTCATGCTTGCTTCCTTGCGGGTTTCAGACAAGAAATGCTACGCTGGCATTATCGAAGTCGTCATGAATCTCTGATCGCTTTCTCAAACCACCAGTTCTACTCAGACAAGCTCGTCACGTTTCCCTCTGTCGTGCAAGACAGCCCAGATCTAGGGGTCAAATTCATCCACGCTCCCGACGGCGTATATGATCGAGGTGGAAAACGCGACAACAAGCGGGAAGCGGAAATCGTGCGAGATCTTGTTTTGAAACATTTCAAAGAATACCCGGGAAAATCGTTAGGGATAGTGGCCTTCAGCTTAGCCCAGGCAAATACCATTGAGGATTATGTCGAGCAGCTGAGAAAGGAAGACCCGGAGCTTGAGCCTTTCTTTGCTGAGGACAGGCTAGATCGCTGCTTCGTCAAGAATCTGGAAACTGTCCAAGGGGACGAGCGAGACGTCATGATATTCAGTGTCGGCTACGGTCGAGACGCTCAGGGACGATTGACTATGAATTTTGGTCCGCTGAACAGAATTGGCGGAGAACGCCGTCTCAATGTTGCAATCACCCGAGCGAGAGAAAAAGTGTACTTGGTCAGCTCCATTCGAGCCGATGATTTCGATCTAACCCAGGTTAGGGCACCAGGAGTCCTGCAGCTCCAAAAATACCTCCAATACGCCGAGTTCGGACCTCGTACCTTGGAAGTTGGAAGCTCATTTGGAGGTGACTACGAATCTCCACTGGAAGCGGAAGTGGCGAGGGAAATCCGAAATCTGGGATACGATGCCATCCCTCAAGTCGGTTGCAGCGAGTACCGTGTTGACTTGGGAGTGTTGGATCCGGAGAAACCGGGTAGGTTCATGATTGGAATCGAATGTGACGGCGCGAACTATCATTCCGCATATACCGCGAGAGATCGAGATCGCATTCGGCAACAAGTGCTTGAGAATTTGGGATGGCGCATTCATCGAATCTGGGCACCCGACTTCGTCACCCGGCACGATATTGAGGTAAGTCGTCTACGAAATGCGATCGAGCAGGCGAGAAAAGCACAATCTACCATCGGTCAAGCAACCGTTGACGAGAAACCTGAACTGATTGTGACCGACCTGGCGGAGACTCACAGAAACTCGAATTGGTCGACCCCCTACAAAGTATTTGCACCTCATCATCGACATGCAACATATCCAGAATTCAACGACCCTTCTGCTCGGAGTATCATTACCCATCTCCTCAACCAGATCGTCGAAGTTGAAGGCCCATTACACGTGGACATTGCTGGCCGGAGACTCGCAGAAGCATGGGGATACCAAAGGGTCCGCAATCGGATGAAGGAGACAATTGAGAATGCCCTACGATACTCAGCTCAATCCTCCATTGATCAGAGAAATGGATTCCTATGGCCGAAGGGAGACGAATTTGAGCTGAAGGTTCGAATTCCCGAACCCCGCAACCCACAGACAATGAGGAGCATCTCGCAAATTCCTCCAGAAGAAATCGAACTGGCATTCAAGAAGATCCTAGAAGAAGCACTAAGCATGCCCAGCGAAGCATTGATCATTCAAGTCGCAAGACTGTTCGGCGTGGAGAGACTGGCCTCCGAGTCACAAACCCAGCTTGAACAAATCCTTGACAAACTAATCTCAGAAGGCGCAGTGGTTAATAGAAATCGAAGACTCGTGAACAAAAGTTTGGTCTCGGAAGATAAGGACTTGAACCCAAACAGGGTTGCAGTCGGAGAGAATTGAACGCAAATGTTCTGTTCACAGTCACTGAATTTAAGGGCCCATAAAGCCCATTCGAGGTGCTCAAGGATAGGGCAATGGATTTC
>PMBQ01000274.1 GCA_003152955.1 Candidatus Bathyarchaeota archaeon | reverse complement strand
TATCTCCCAGATCTCTCTCAAGACTTTCAAGACAGACTGATTCAGGCAAGAGCGAAAGTGGAGTCATTTGTCGACTCTTGCGTCGATCACGTTGAACGTACCAACCCCAAGATATTGGGGTTCTCCAGTATGTTTTCTCAGAACTGTTCGTCGCTTGCAGTTGCGAGAAAAGTCAAAGAAAAGCTGGGGCCGAGGGCACCCACTGTGATCCTTGGAGGCTCAAACTGTGAAGGGATTATGGGTTACACTATGCTGAGGTCGTTTCCGTGGTTAGACTACGTCTGCTGCGGAGAGGGTGACAATGTCTTCGTCGATTTTGCAGCCAGACTGCTCAATGGTGAAGATCCGCATCTTCTGGGAATCCTTGGGCACAAAGGGGATGTCTTTGATGAGTTCTCAACGCCCACACCTGTCATGAACATGGATGAGCTTCCGATTCCTGATTTTGGAGATTACTTTGCCAGTTTGCATTCGGCTGGGGTAGACATCGAAGCTCCTTTCTTAACTGCTGAGACCTCCAGAGGGTGTTGGTGGGGTGAAAAATCGCATTGCACATTCTGCGGGTTGAATGGTATTACTACGAAATATCGGAGCAAGAGCCCGAACAGGGTCTTTGGTGAACTCAAGTACATAGTTGAAAAATGGGGTCCTTATCGTTTTCATATGGCTGACAACAACCTCAACCCGAACCTTTCATTTCTGCCTGAAATTGTTAGAAATCATATGAAACTAGACTTGTTGTTTAGCCTGAAGGCCAATTTGAACCGAGAAAAGCTTCGGCTTCTCAAAGCAGCGGGAATTCAACATATCCAACCGGGCATAGAAAGCTTCAGTGACGACACTTTGAAGCTGATGAGGAAGGGTGTGACAGGATTGCAGAATGTCTGGTTGCTCAAGTGCTGCCGAGAGCTGAACATCGACGTGTCTTGGAATTGGTTATTTGGGTTCCCCAAGGAGAAAGCGTCTGAATATGAACGAATGAGAGCTTGGGTGCCACTCTTGTCTCACCTTGAACCTCCTGGGTTCCAACGTATTCACGTAGATCGCTTCAGCCCATTTTTCGAATTTCAAAGAGAATTCGGCGTCTGTAATCTGAGAGCAGCATCACAATACCGCCTTATCTACCCTCTCGATGACAAGAGAATGTACGATCTAGCCTACTTCTTCGATTTTGACTATGAAGACGGTCGAGATCCAGGAGAATACACGGGGGGGCTGGCGACTGAGATTAAAAAGTGGATAAATGATTGGAACATGTCTATTGCCAAGCCCGTCCTCCCTGTGCTTCACAAGCCAGCTTTCGGCAGGCTTGCCCGACCATTTCTAGGTTTGCTTGGCGCACCAGTTCCTGCAATGCTCGGAGCACCTTTCCTTGCTTACCTAGATTTCGGCTTGGGCGTGGTGATTTGCGACACCCGCTCATGTGCTACTAGGACTCTATTCGCTCTGGCGCGATTGGACGCCAAGATTTTCAGGTATGTCGAGGATATCCGGGGATACGAACTCATAATTCAGCACTTTGTCGATCATGGGCATGATGCCAGTGATATTCAGAAAGCTCTGAAGAATCTCTCAGAGAAGAAGATCGTAATCATCGATTCAGGNNGAAGATGCGTCTCTCTGGCTCCGAAAGCGACAGCTTCCATGGTCTTAGCAGCGGCGTTTGCTACCAGTCTTAGCATTCTTCGAAAACTTGTGAGCTTTGGCCGAAAAAGCGGAGCTAATAGTGCAAACTCCCCAAGTGACGTCACGGAGAGTTTACACGCTCAGGAACAAAATGCCTAGCAGAATCGCTTCAGGAGTATAGTAATGTCGCACGGAGTCTATCCTTCAAAGGAAATTTCTCAGAGAATGTTTTTTTGTGCCCAACAACTTTGAGTAAGGATACCTCCTATCAATATGCCTGAATGCCAGCGATTGGTTTGCTCACTGTCTGAATTAGGAGGGCTCACCACATCTACTACTACAATGGCTTGGGGCGGTAGGTCAGAATGAAGATAACTCTGATTTCAGTGGATGAGCACATCTACGCGAACGGTATCAGAATGATATCGTCTTATCTGAAGGAGAATGGGCATAGCACACGTCTGATTCTTCTACCCTACGGGTCCATTCACGGGATCAAACCAAGAACGTATCCAATTAGAGTAATGAATGAGTTGGCGACAATAGCCAAGGATTCAGAGCTCATAGGCATTTCATCGATGACACTTGCCTCAGAAAGGGCCATCCAAGTAATTGGCCACCTCCAGAGTCTGAACATACCGCTGGTTTGGGGTGGAATCCATCCAACAACTTCCCCCGAAGAGTGCATTGAGCACGTAGATACTGTTTGCATCGGAGAAGGAGAGAGGGCAATGCTCGAATTGGCAGAGGCTTTGGAAAAAGGGGAGAGAGATGACATCAAGAATTTCTGGTTCAAGAAGGAGGGGAGAATCATCAAGAATGAAGTACGCCCCTACATAGAAGATCTAGATCGACTGCCCTTTGCAGACTATGATTTCAGCGACCAATACGTCTTGGAAAACGGAAAGATAGTGCGGATGAACGAGAGATTCCTGAACGGGTGGTTCCTGATACATACATCAAGAGGGTGTCCGTACGCATGCACCTATTGCTGNNCTGTAACCGATTTGTTCGAGATCTCTACCAAAAGGTCGACCAAGTCAGGCACTTAAGGAAAAGAGGCGGGAAGAGCGTTATTGACGAACTAACACAGGCTAGGCGCCGATTTCCATCCTTGAAGAACGTGTGGTTTACCGACGATGAGTTTTTTGCAAGGTCATTTCAGGAACTGGAGACGTTTTGTAAAGCATACAAATCCGAAATCGATCTGCCTTTCCAGTGTTACGTGAATCCAAGCACGCTTAGCGAGGCAAAACTCAACCTATTCATCGACGCAGGTTTGAGAAAAATTGAAATGGGTATTCAGTCCGGAAGTGAATACATCAATTTCAGAATCTACAAACGCTTCACCAAAAACGAGACTATCAAAAAGGCAGCGAGGATTCTGAACAAGTGCCAGTCACAAATTGGAGCACCAAACTATCAATTCATAATCGCGAATCCGTACGAAAAGCAGGGCGACGTACTTCAAACGATCGGGCTAGTTACAGAACTTCCACAACCCTACAATCTCGAGACGTTTGGCCTAGCCTTGTTCCCAGGTGTCGAGTTGTTCGAGATGGCGAGGAAGGATGGTGTGATGAAGACGAAAGAAGAAGCATGCTACGATGTGGATTATTTTGCTTTCACAGAGCATTTGAAACGAAAAATGACGAACGTCTACCTGAATGCCCTGCTTTTCTGGATGCAAGGACAGGTCACTGCCACCAGAATCGGGACGGTCCCTCGTTCAATACTAGGTATCTTGCTGAACAAAAGAGTGATTGCTCTTTCATATCGCCTTCCACGTGTAGTACTGTTCGTGAATCGAGCGATGATCAGCGCTAGGTATGTGTTGCGATATTTGAGATCGTGGTGAGGATTCGGTTTCGCTAATGGGTCGCCGAAAGCCCATTGAGGCATCCTAGGCTGCGAACGCGATCATGCTAGCAAGGGCTGCGGGTAATGAATCGGACGCCCTGTTAGCTTAGGCAGCATGCCCGACGATCATAGGAGGTCCAAGGTTTGGGCTAGCTTTCTCACTTGTTTGTCTATGTCATACGTTTCAATTATTTTGCTCCTCGCTTCTCTGCCCATTCTGTTACGTAGCTCAGCGTTTCCTAGGAGGAGGGCAACCTTTCTTGCGAGTTCCTGATGGTGTCCGAATTCGACTAGGAAGCCCGTGCGGCCGTCCTCGACGAGCTCAGGCACACCGCCGACCTTCGAAGCAACCACTGGTACTCCGCACGCCATTGCTTCCATAGCGGCAACGCCTAGGGCTTCCAAGAAACTCGGATTTACATAAACAGAGGCTTCTTGGTAGTACTGCAGAACTTCGGCATTTGTCTTAGCGCCTAGGAGGTGCACGTGCGACTCAAGTCCAAGACTCCGAACAAGTCTGAGTAAATTATCTCGCTCGGACCCTTCACCAATAATATTGCACTCGAATGGTATTTTCTGTTTCTTCAAACACAGGCAAGCCTTCAGCAATATGTCGTGGCCTTTCTCGCGGTCTAGTCGTGCCACATTCAATACAATTCTTGTGCCAGAGGATTGACGTCTAAGTGGGTAGAAGCGTGTTGGGTCGATCGCGGGCGGAATGACAGCAATCTTGTCATATGGGATTCCGATTTTTCTTTCGAGATAACTCCTATTGTAGCTAGTTGTAGTGATAACCATTTTCGCTGATTTTGCGCGTAGGTAGAAGTCACGCGGAGGTTCGAAATACCCTTTGGCGAACTGCGGTGCATGTGTAGTGAAGCTGTAGGAGATGTCAGTTAGAATCGAAAGTAGAAGTGCATGTTTGCATGCGCGTCTTACGAAGTGGCTGTGAATGTGACGGATCCTTCTGCGCGTGATCTCTCCTGCAGCGCAGCATGATTGGAGAAGAATGATCACCCCATCAACAGGTTCACAATACAGGGCAACCCCTAATGCCACAAGAAACCTGAACGGGTGACCTATAGCAAACGTAAAGCTTCGCAGAAGTCTCNNCGTCCTGAGTGATAAGATATGGGAGCAGGTCCTGACTATCTTGATGCGCTAATTGGCTTCGCTCACTACTCAGCGCCCATATTTCCACTTGACAACCCAACTTCATCAGGCTTCTGATTTCTCCTCGGATGAAAGTCTCGGAGAGCTTGGGGAAGATATCGAGCAAATAGAGAATTGGTCCTTTCAGAATT